>NZ_JBHHMJ010000339.1:0-43791 GCF_042136455.1 Stenotrophomonas sp. 3diitr2024 | reverse complement strand
CGACGGCCTGCTGACCGCGTCGGCAATGCCGGGCGTTGGCCGGCACTACACTGGGTTCCCGCCCCGGAGCCCTCGCCATGCCCCAGACCGTCATCCCGCAACTGCGCATGCGCCATGCCGATACCACCCTGCCGTTCTACGTGCAGGGGCTGGGTTTCGTGGTCGACTGGGAACACCGCTTCGAAGCCGGTTTGCCGTTGTTCGCCCAGCTCACCCGCGATGGCCAGACGATCTTCCTCACCGAGCACAGCGGTGACTGCGAGGTCGGCGGCGCGGTGTACTTCATCGTCGACGACGTCGACAGCCTGTACCGCGCCTTCAGCGCCGCCAACGTGCCGATCGAGCAGCCACCGCATGACACCGACTGGGGCAGCCGCGAGATGCTGCTGCGCGACCCCGACGGCAACCGCCTGCGTTTTGCCACCCACCTGGACTGAACAATGCGGACTTGAGGCATATATACGAAACATATATGCTTCGTATATCCACTCCGCCAGGACCGCCCATGGGCATCGTCAACATCGATGACACCCTGCACGACCAGCTGCGCCGTGCCTGCACTGTCTCCAGCCGTTCGATCAACGCCCAGGCCAACTTCTGGATCCGGGTCGGCATGCTGTGCGAAATGAATCCCACGCTGAGCTTCCAGGACATCGTCGCCAGCGAACTGCGGGCTGCCGGCGTGCAGCCGCCGCTGCTGGCACCGGGACAGGTCTGAGCAGATGGCGATCATCAAGCGCCCCGACGAGATCGCGCTGATGGCCGAATCCGGGCGCCTGCTTGCGCAGGTGTTCGCCGCGCTCGACCGGCTGCCGCTGCAGGGCCGCAGCACGATGGAGATCAACGATTTCGTCGAACGCATGATCGTTGACGAGCTGCAGGCGCGGCCGGCCAGCAAGGGCCAGTACGGCTTCCCGTACGTGCTCAACGCCTCGATCGACAACGTGATCTGCCACGGCGTACCCAGCACCACCGACGTGCTGCGTAACGGCCAGATCGTCAACCTCGACATCACCCTGGAGAAGAACGGCTACATCGCCGACTCCAGCACCACCTACCTGGTGGGCGAGGTCGACTACGCCGCGCGCAGGCTGGTGCGGACCGCCTACCAAGCGATGTGGAAAGGCATCGCTGCGGTGCGCCCCGGTGCACGCCTGGGCGACATCGGCCACGCCATCGCCCGCCACGCGCGCAGCCACGGCTACAGCGTGGTGAAGGAATACTGCGGCCATGGCATCGGCCAGGAAATGCACGAGGAACCGCAGATCCTGCACTACGGCCATCCCAACACCGGCAGGGTGCTGGAGGAGGGCATGGTGTTCACCATCGAGCCGATGCTCAACCAGGGCAAGCCGGCCATCCGCCAGCAGCCGGACCAATGGCCGGTCTACACCCGCGACGGCAAGCTGTCGGCGCAGTTCGAGCACACGGTGGCGGTCACCCGCAACGGTGTGCGCGTACTGACCCTGCGCCCCGGCGAAGCGCCATTGTGCGCGGTGGATGCGGCCTAGAGCGGACGCAACAGAAGCAGCGTTGCCAGGCAGAACATGAAGATCGCGACGCCCCCATCCAGCACCCGCCAGGCGTCCGGCCTGCGGAACACCGGCTGCAACAGGCGCGCGCCATAGCCCAGCGTGCAGAACCAGGCCACGCTGGCGGCGCACGCACCGGCGGCGAACGCCCAGCGCAGGTCACCGGGGTAGCGCGTGGACAGGCTGCCCAGCAGCACCACCGTATCCAGATAGACGTGCGGGTTGAGCAGGGTGAAGGCCAGGCAGGTCAGCAGCACCTGCCGTCCGCTGCCGCCCTGCGCCTCGGCGGCGGCCAGCGCACTGCCACCGCGCCATGCGCGCAGCCCCGCCTGCAGGCCATACCAGAGCAGGAAGGCCGCGCCACCGAAGCGCAGCCCCTGCAGCAGCAGCGGCCACTGCAGCACCAGCGCGCCCATGCCGCCCACGCCCGCCAGGATCAGCACGATGTCCGCGCCGGCGCAGGCCAGCACCACCTTCCCCACATGGCGCTGCTGCAGGCCCTGGCGCAGCACGAAGGCGTTCTGCGCACCGATGGCGATGATCAGGCCGGCACCTGCGAACAGGCCGGCGGCGGCAGCGGCGATCCACATCAGGACAAGCCAGGCAGCGAAGGGATGCGCAGGGTGGGGCCAACGGCCGGTTAAGACAATCTGGTTTTTCTTTATCCTGTGCAGAAAAACTGAAGGGGCACCGGCATGGATCTGGTACATCCACAATTGGCCGCATTCGCTGCGGTGCTGGAAGAAGGCAGCTTCGAGGCTGCGGCACGCCGCCTGTCGATCAGCCCGTCGGCACTGTCGCAACGGATCAAGGCCCTGGAGGACAGGCTCGGGCAGGTGTTGCTGGTTCGCCAGGCCCCCTGCCGCCCCACCGCCGCGGGTGAAGCGCTGCTGCGCCGGGTACGGCCGATGCAGGCGCTGGAAGCCGAGGCGCTGGCCGAGCTGCTGCCCGAGCGTGGCAGTGACACCGCGCGCACGCCGATCCCCCTGGCGGTCAACGACGACTCGCTTGATACCTGGTTCGTGCCCGCCATCGCCGACCTGCACCAGCGCCACGGCTACCTGTTCGACCTGCGCATGGACGACCAGGACCACACCCTGCAGTTGCTGCGCGATGGCAGCGTGCTCGGCGCAGTGACCGCCGAAAGCCAGCCGGTGAAGGGCTGCAACGTGCACCCGCTCGGCGCCATGCGTTACCACGCGATCGCTTCGCCCGGCTTCGCCCGCCAGTACTTCAACGATGGCATGCAGGCCGCGGCCCTGGCGCGCGCACCGATGCTGGTGTTCAACCGCAAGGATGAACTGCAATGGCGCTTCGTGCGGCGCCTGACCCGCGCGCGACTGCAGCCGCCGCTACACTACCTGCCCTCTTCCACCGGTTTCGTCGAAGCTGCCGCGTGCGGACTCGGTTGGGGCATGGCCCCGGAAACCCTGGTCGCGCCCGCCGTGCGCGCCGGCCGCGTGGTGGTACTGGAACCCCGCCGCTGGCTGGATGTGCCGCTGTACTGGCAACATGCCGCCGTGCGCTCAAGCACGCTGCAGCACATCACCCAGGCGCTGCGCACTGCGGCCAGCGGCACCCTTCGTTGAGGACAATCCGATGACCGCAGACTCGGGCTTCACGCCGCGCGCACTACCGTTTGCGCACTTCTTTACCACTGGGACGGCATGGGCGTGATCGGCCGACGTACAAGGATGCACCGCGCGAAGGCCGCGCTGGCGCTGGTGCTGGCGACCTGCCTGCCAACCGCTGCGTCCGCGCAGAACAGCAACGACGCGCCCGCATTGGACTGGGAACAGGCACGCCAACGCCTGGAGCAGGTCTCCGATGCGCTGGCAGCCGCTGATGCAGCGGTACGCAACAAGCAGGACCTGCAGGACGCCACGCGCCTGCTGCGCCTGCCGGAGATCACCGGCGAAGTGCGCCGCCTGCAGTTCCAGAAGACCCTGACCCTGCCACTGGGTTCGCTGGCGCCCGTGGCTGAAGCCTTCGGAATCGATTCGCCGCTGTCGTTCACCGAGCGCGACTGGCGTACACGCCCGGTAGTGACCGCGGTGCTGCCGCTGTACACCGGCGGCGTGATCCCGGCCGCGCAACGTGCGGCCAGCGCCGCCCATGAGCAGGCCAACGCCGAGCGCGAGGCACAGCGCCAATCATTGACCGTGCAGCTGGCCCAGGCCTACTTCGGCCAGCGCCTGGCCGAGCAGGCGGTGGACGTGCGCCGCGACGTACGCGACGGCCTCAACCGCCACCTGTCCGATGCAGAAAAGCTGGAGCGCGAGGGCTTCGCCACCCGCGCCCAGCGCCTGCAGGCCACCGTGGCCCGCGACAAGGCCGAGCGCGAATACCAGAAGACGGTGAACGATCTGGCTACGCTGAAGGCCGCGCTGGCCACGCTGCTGCGCAGTGGTGGCGAGGTGCAGCCGGTGTCGCCGCTGTTCGTGCAGCGCGTGCCGATGGAACCGGTGGCCAGCTTCGAGCGCACGGCGCAGGCGCGCCAGCCGCAGATCGCGCGCTTGCGCGCGATGGTGGCGCAGGCCGAACAGGGCGTGCGCGTGCAGCAGGCCAAGCTGAAGCCGCAGATTTTCGCCTTCGGCCAGTACGACTTCCGTCGCCGCGACGAGATGCTGACCGACCCGGACTGGGCGTTCGGCATCGGCCTGAAGTACACCTTCCTGTCGCCGAACTCGCGGCCGGCGCAGATCAGCGCCGCGCGTGCGCAGCAGGACCAGGCCGAAGCGGGCCTGCGCGAGGCCGAGAACCAGGTCGCACTGGGCGTGCGCAAGGCCTGGAACGAACTTGAGACCGCGCGCCAGCAGTTCGTGCTGCTCGACAGCAGCATCGCCCAGGCACAGGAAAACCTGCGCCTGCAGGAGCTGGCATTCCGCGAAGGCCAGGCCACCTCGCTGGATGTGATCGATGCGCGGCTCGGCCTGGGCGGCGCCCGTGTCGAGCGCGCACAGGCCGCCTACCAATACGACATTGCGCTGGCACAGTTGCTGGAGATCAGTGGACAGATGGACCGTTTCGAAGAATTCCGGCGGCGTGCGGACGAGGTGATGGACCATGAGTGATGTGCTGCACGACGATGCGACGACGCCCCCCGGCAAGCGACGGCTGGGACCGATCCTGCTGGTGGTCCTGCTGGTCGCGGTGGTGCTCGGCCTGTGGCTGGCCTGGCGCAGCCCGGCCGACCAGATCCAGGGCATGGCCGATGCGGACACGATCAACGTGGCCGCCAAGATCACCGCGCGCGTGGCCGAGCTGAAGGTGCGCGAGGGCGATCGCGTGCAGCCCGGGCAGGTGCTGTTCCTGCTCGACAGTCCCGAAGTGGCCGCCAAGGAACAACAGGCGCACGGCGCATTGGCCGCTGCGCAGGCGGTGGCCGACAAGGCCGATGAAGGCGCGCGCAGCGAAGACATCCGTGCCGCCGAAGCGAACTGGAAGCGGGCCGAAGCCGGCGCGACGCTGGCCGAAGCGACCTACCAGCGCGTGCAGAACCTGTTCAACGAAGGGGTGATGACCCGGCAGAAGCGCGATGAAGCGCATGCCCAGGCCACCAGTTCGCGCGAACTGGCCCGCGCCGCCCGCGCGCAGTACGACATGGCATTGGCCGGCGCCCGCGAGCAGGACAAGCGCGCCGCGCAGGGCCAGGTACAGCAGGCGCAGGGCGCGGTGGCCGAGGTCAACGCCGCGCGAGCAGAAGTGGAAGGACGTGCGCCGGTGGCGGGCGAGATCAACAAGCGCATGGCCGATCCGGGCGAGCTGGTGCCGGCCGGCTATCCGGTGTTCACCCTGGTCGACATCGACCGCATGTGGGTGGCGATGAACCTGCGCGAATCGCAGATGCAGGGCCTGAAGGTCGGCAGCAAACTGCAGGGCAGCGTGCCGGCGCTGGGCCTGGATGGTGAGTTCGAGGTCTACTTCATCAATCCGGCCGGCGACTACGCAACCTGGCGTACCACCCGCCAGTCGTCCGGCTATGACGTCCGCAGCTTCGAGGTGCGGGTGCGCCCGGTACGCCGCATCGAGGGCTTCCGCCCCGGCATGAGCGTGCTGTTCGCATGGCCCCAGCACTGAGCCCGGACCGCAACGGCTTCGCCGCTTCGTGGCGGCGCGAGCTGCAGTCGCTGCGCGGCAACCGTGCCGACCTGCTGCTGGTCATCGTGCTGCCACTGCTGATGCTGGTCGTGATGGCATGGATGTTCACGCCGTCGGTGATGCGCGATATCCCGATTGCTGTGGTCGACCTTGACCACAGCAGTGACAGCCGCCTGCTGCTGCGCATGCTCGACGCCAGTCCCGGCGTACGCGTCGCCAGCCAACCAGCGGACCTGGAGGAGGCACGATCGCAGCTGCGCAGCCTGGACGTGTTCGCCATCGTGCTGGTGCCGCGCGATGTCACCCGGCAGGCGCTGCGTGGGCGCCAGGGCACGGTGTTCGCCTATTACAACGCCACCTACATGACCACCGGCCAGTCGGCGTCGCGCGACATCGGCGACGCGGTTTCCGCATGGAACGCACGCCTGCTGCGCGAGCGCATCGGCCTGCAGGTCGGCCCGGGCAAGCTGCGCGCGGCGCCGATCGCGGTGCAGTCGGACATCCTCTACAACCCGGCGCGCAGCTACGAATTGTTCCTGCTGCCACTGATCTTCCCGGCGGTGCTGTCACTGGTACTGGCACTTGCCGTGGCCGGCAGCCTCGGCCGCGAGATCCGCGATGGCACCCTGCCCGCCTGGCTGGCTCGCACGCCGTGGTCGGCGATTGCCGGCAAGGTCGCGCCGTACCTCCTGCTGTTCTCGCTGTATGGCGCGCTCGGTATCGGCTACCTGGCCTGGCTGCGCGGCGATGGTGTGGCCGGCAGCGTGCTCCTGCTGCTGCTCGCACAGCCCCTGTTCTACCTGGCCACGGCCGCCTACGCGTTGTTCTTCGTCGGCGTCACCCGCGACATGGGTACCGCGCTGTCCGCGGTGGGTCTGAGCATCGGCACCGCACTGGCGTTTTCCAGTGCCACCTTCCCGGTGCTGGACGGGCCGTTGTTTACCCGCGTCTGGCACCAGCTGCTGCCATTGAGCGCCTACATCAAGCTGCAGACCCAGCAGCAGTTCATCGGCTCGCCGCTGCAGGTTTCGGCATGGCCGCTGGCTACGCTGCTGTTGATGACGGTGGTGGCCGGTGGCATCGGCGGCCTGCGCCTGATCGCCTTTGCACGCACGCCTGCCGCCGCACAATCCGCAGGGGCCGACGCATGAGCATGCTCTGGCGCAGCCTGCGGCAGACCCTGATGGCGGTGCTGTGCGACCGCTACGCGATCGTGGTGATGGTCGGTGCGGTGATCCTGTATTCGTTCTTCTATCCAGCCGCCTACCGGCACCAGGTGGCCGGCAACCTGCCGGTGCTGGTGGTGGACGAAGACCATAGCGCGACCAGCCGCGAGCTGCTGCGCAAGCTCGACGCACTGCGCGTTGCGCGCGTGGTCGGGCAACCGGCGGACGTCGACAGCGCACGCCAGCAGCTCGAAGCCGGCCACGCCGAAGGCATCGTCGTGATCCCGGCCAACCTGGAACGCGACATCCTGAGCGGCCATCCGGCCAAGCTGGTATTGCTTGGCAACGGTGCCTACCTGGGCCGTGCCAGCTGGGTGCTGGGCAGCGTGGCCGATGCACTGGGCGCATTCGGGCGCGACGCCGTGGTCGGCCAGGCCGCCTTCATGGGCGCGCCACAGGCACCGCCGGTCACCCTGGTACAGCGCCCGCTGTACAACACCCAGGAAGGCTATGGCAGCGCCATCGTGCCCGGCGTGGCCGAGCTGATCGTGCACCAGACGCTGTTGATGGGCATCGGCGTTCTCCTCGGCGGCCGCCGCCTCGCGCTCGGCCGGCGCCTGCGCTTCGACCTCCCGACCCTGGCCGGCATGGCGATGGGCTTCGGCCTGATCGGCCTGTTCGGTTTGTTCTGGTATGCCGGGTTCACCGCCTGGGTGCAGGACTATCCACGAGGAGGCAACCCGCTGGGCCAGCTGCTGGGCGGCACCTTGTTCATCGCCGCGACGGTGGCGTTCGGCCTGTTCATCGGCAGCTTCTTCCGTACCCGCGAACGCGCCTTCCAGTACATCATCGCCACCTCGATCCCGCTGTTTTTCCTCGCCAACCTGTCGTGGCCGGCGGTGATGACGCCGCAACCGCTGGTCTGGCTGGCACAGCTGCTGCCGACCACCTCGGGCATCAACCTGATGGTGCGCCTGAACCAGATGGACGCCCGCCTGGCCGACATCAGCCACGAACTGATCACCCTCACCGTCCTGCTGCTGCTCTACGGTAGCCTCGCCACCTGGCGCCTCCTCGCAAAAAAGGGGACGGAGGGAATTAAGTCGTAAGCGGCCTGTTCAAGCGGCGCGGCATGGCCGTTTTGACCCACGTTTATGGATCTGGGGCGTACCAGAACGGGATGCGGAACGCGCGGCGCCGTCCGGCCCCCCGCTCGCCGCCTGCAGCATTCCACACCAGCTCCAGGTCATGGCGTCCGGGTGCGAGTCCCCGGGTAGGCAGGTACCCCACCAGGCCGCGCATATCCAGGTCACGCCGCTCCATGGGCACGAAGCCATGCAGGTCAACCGGGGTGCCGTCCAGCTTGACCTGCCAGAGCCGGGAAAGGCACTCCACTGCGGCATTGGCGGCCTGTTGCCCGGTGGCCTCATTGCGCGCGTCCGGAAGTGCGGTGCAATGCTGGCGCGCCAGCGGATTGTCGCGTTGCGGGCGATGCGGAATGAACAAACGAAGCTGCGCACCGCTGATCGTGTCCGACGGGATCATCGGGTACGGCAGCAGCTGGTCATGCGCCGACCGCATCGATTCGTAATGCGCACTCAGCATGCCGTGCTCAACCGCCGCTTCCGTGACGATCTGGTAACGGTTGAACAGCGAGAACTTCAACGACGCCATCACCTGCACGGCCGCCAGCAGCATCGCTACCAGCACCGCGAACAGGTAGGCCGCCATGAACGAGCGTGAGCGCAGGTTGCTCTGCATGGTCAGCTGCATGGTCTGCATCAGGCGCAACAGCGGAACCCGTTGCAGTGCCGCCAGCATGCCCTGCAGCAGTCGCTGCGGTCGCTCATGGGGCTGCCCGCGCGCCTGCCGCCGCGCCACGATCTTCTCCAGGATCCCGGGGGTAACAGCCAGCGCCAACATTGCGGCCAGCACGGTGCACAGGGCGAGCATGGCGACATGATCGGCGCCACCGGACAGCGCGCCGATCACCATCGACACACCAAGCGTCAGGACGGCCAACACCAGAGTGCCCGCCAATGTCTGTACGGCAAGCAGGGTGGTCGAGAACAGCATCGTCGCCAGCCGGTCGGCACGTTCGATGCTGCCATCTAGGCCTCCGTCCCGGGCCTGCAGGAAGGCGCGCGTGACCGCCCCCATTCTTGGCAGGCGCCCCCAGTCAATGCCATCGGGGAAATGCGACCTGAGGCCGATCAGCCCGATCCAGTAGCCGCGCACCGTGAGGTGGATGATCAAAGCCACTGCCAGCACATAGCACATGCCGACACTGATGCTGAAACCGAACCAGAGCATCTGGAAGTACATGCCTTCGGTGTGCAGGCTGCTGCGCGCCCAGGCGTCGAACAGATAACCCGGCACGGCCAGCAGCGCGAACGCCAGCAGGCCCGAAATGAAGAGCTCGAGTTCATCGGTGCGATCACGCACCCGATGGGGATGGGCAGTCGCTTCCGGTATCGGGTCGTGCCTTGCGAGCGGTGCCGGTTGGGGAGCTGGAGCCGATTCGTTCACTGGACATTCATCCGTTGAGTCCGCGCAGTATAGGCACGACGCCGGAGTCAGCGATACAGGTCCGGAACGAAGAACGCCGGCGCGGGGCCGGCGTTCGAGTACTGCGATGTGTAAGGCGGAACGGGCGCTGTCGGCAACCGATCAACGATAGACACGCTCGCAACGGCGCTCAACCACGCGGTCGCCATTCTTCTGCTGGCTGTTGCCCTGGATCTGGCGACCCGCCGCACCACCGGCAACAGCACCGGCCACGGTAGCGAGCTTCTTGCCATTGCCGCCGCCCACCTGGTTGCCCAGCAGGCCACCGATCACCGCGCCGGTGGCCGTACCGGCGATGCGGTTCGGATCGCGCGAGTTGCGCTGCACTTCCACGTTCTTGCAGACCACGCGGCTGCCGTCGTTGAACTTGCGTCCCTCATCGCGCGGCCCATACGTCTGCGCGCCGGCCACCGACGAAGCCGCCAGCAGGGTGCCCAGCACAAGCAATCGGGTCGAGGTCTTCATGGCCATCTCCTGAGTTCCGGTATGACGCAAGTCTCCTCCTGCGGTTGGCAACCGGAAGTGAAATGCGCGTGTCCGCCACCTCATCGGCCATCGCGCGTTCAGGAAGAAAGTTGCGCCCATCGCGATCAGCCGTCGTGATGGGCGCCGTCTCCCTACCGGCCTGCCACGTTCTAGAACTCTTCCCAGCCACCGGCGTTGGCCGCCAGCGTCGGCTCGATGCGCGGCGACAGTGCCGCCGGCCTGCGCACCGGAGTGACCGTTGCGGCCACCGCAGCCAGGACCGGACGCACGGCTGCAGCCGCGGTTACCGCACCGGTGCGGAACACCGAAACCGCCTCGGCCAGCAGGTTGGCCTGCTCTTCCATCGAGCGTGCCGCTGCACTGGCCTCTTCCACCAGCGCCGCATTCTGCTGCGTGGTCTCATCCATCTGCACCACAGCCTGGTTCACCTGCTCGATGCCCGAGCTCTGCTCCTGCGATGCGGCGGAGATATCAGCCATGATGTCGGTCACGCGCTGCACCGACGCCACGATCTCGCCCATCGTGGTGCCTGCCTGGCGGACCAGCGCCGATCCATCGGCGACCTTGCCGACCGAATCCTCGATCAGGCCCTTGATCTCCTTGGCTGCACCGGCCGAGCGCTGTGCCAGCGTGCGCACCTCACTGGCCACCACCGCAAAGCCCCTGCCCTGCTCGCCGGCACGCGCGGCTTCCACCGCCGCGTTCAAGGCCAGGATGTTGGTCTGGAAGGCGATGCCGTCGATGACACTGATGATCTCGGCGATCTTCTTCGACGAGGCTTCGATGGCCGACATCGTGGTGACCACCTGGCCGACCACCTCGCCGCCCTGCGAGGCGACACCGTGCGCGCCGATGGCGAGCTGATTGGCCTGGCGTGCATGCTCGGCGTTCTGCTTCACGGTGGAGGTCAGTTCCTCCATCGATGCTGCGGTCTCTTCCAGGTTTGCCGCCTGCTGTTCGGTACGCCGCGACAGATCGGTGTTGCCCGAGGCAATCTCGCCTGCTGCCAGGTTGATGCTGGACGCACTGGACTGGATGCGGCCGACAATCTGCTTGAGCTGATCGACGGTGGCATTGCAGTCATCTCGCATGCGGGCGAACACGCCGTGGAAATCACCTTGCATGCGTACGGTGAGGTCACCGCGCGAAATCGCCTGCAGCAGCGTCGACACCTGCACCAGGTTCTCGTCGGTGGTCTGCATCAGGCGATTGAGTCCAGCCACCATGTCGCGGAAATCGTAGGCGAAGCGATCTTCATCGCCGCGCAGGCTGAAGTCGCCCGCCGCCGCGGCCGTCGCCAGCCGGCGGATCTCGCAGTTGATCGCCGACAGGCTGGTCTTGGTCTCGTCCATTGCCTGGGTGATCGCCGCCTTCTCGCCCGGCAGCGGATCCATGTCCACCGACAGGTCGCCACGGGCGTAATGCTTCATCACTTCGATCAGCCGGTTCTGCACCTGCACATGCGAGCCGACCAGCGCATTGGTCTCGTGCACCATGCGCCCGTAGTCGCCGGGGAAGGCAGCCTCGTCCATGCGATAGCTGAGGCTGCCGGCATCGTGCTGGCGGGCCAGCTCGCCCTGCGCCGCCATCACCGACTGCAACTGCGCCTGCATGCGCTGCATCGACCTGAGCAGCTGCGTCACCTCATCGTTGCCGGACGCGTCGATGCTGTTGTCCAGCCGCCCGTTGGCGATGCCGTCGGCCAGCTTCACCGCACCTTCCAGCGGGCGGGTCAGGCTGCGGGTGATGGCCCACGCGGCCAGCGAGCCCAGTATCAGGCTCAGCACGCCGAACACGATCGACAGCGTGCCGGTCCAGGATTCGGTTGAACGGTATTCCTCGCGGCTGCGCGCGGTCAGTGTCTCCTGATGCCGCAGCAGGGTCGAGATCGTCTCATTCCATGCGGCAGCCAGGCCGTGCTCGGCGAGCAGTTCCTTGGCCGCACCGTCGAAATCACCGGCCTTCATGCGCTCGTGCAGATGCTGGGTGGAGGCGTCGGTGGCCTTGCGTGCCGCGTCGATCTTCGCCACCAGGGCATCACCGGTGGCATCGCGTGGAATCTTGATGTACTTGGCCCAGATACCGTCGTAGGTCTGCGACAGCTCCTGCGCCTTCTGATAATCCTTGTCGAAATCCTCACCGCGCTTGATCACCATCAGCCGGCGATGCATCAGCACCGCGTTGTTGGTATCCAGCATCTCGTTCAACAGCCGCATCTTCACCATATTTACGTCCACCACTTTCGAGAACTGGGCAGACTTCAGATGGTTTCCGTACAGCGCCAGGCCGACGATGGCCACGATGAACAGCAGCAGCAAACCGAACCCGGCACCCAGCCGGGATCCCACACGGAGGTTGCGTAAGGCGAGCATCTCAATTCCCTTGATCATGGCCGTACGATCGATGGCGGCGCAGGCAGGGGAAACTTTATGGGTCGATATTATTATATCGATCTAAAACTCTGGAACTGTGCAGACAGGTGTGAAATAGGACGACTCACAAGGGCTTTCTATCCATAAGGTATATCGCCACGGATAGCGAGATGGGATCAGACAGGGACCTGCCAGCCCGTTGCGCGGCATTACGGGGTAGCTGGCCCCGGGAAGACCAGATCCTTCCCGAGCCTTGCCGCATAGACGCTCTCGAGCTGGAAGGAGAGTACAAACCGGAACCCGCACGCCGCAGCGTAACGCTTGATGAAGTGGCATATTTCCTCCCAGGCACGTTCAAACCCGGTCGCCTGGAAATGAAACGAGCCGAGCAGGCCCACCCGCCACTCGGCTTCAATCCCTTCCGCCACGACAGCTTCCGGCGGGTCGACGATGCTGAATCCGAAGCCCGTGTTGGAGGCTGGAAGATACCCATGCAGACCGTCAGTACCGTCGGAGTACTCGGCCTGGATCGAATCCAGAGCGTGCACCACGGCAGCCAGGTCGGCACCGGCTTCGACTTCGAGAAACAGCGAAATGCTCATTACCTGCGCAGGCCGATGAGGGTATGCCTGTTGAAGAACCGCATCTTCCCCTCGATCGTGAAGTCCGTGCGCCTGATCTCGCCCAGCATCATCTCGCGCTGCTCCTCGCTCAACGTGCAGGGCTCCAGAACATTGGCCTCCAGCACTCGCCCCGGGGGCGCCAGTCGCAGCTCGACAATGCAGGCATTGCCCTCGATGGGAACACCTGCTGGCCACGCCGTCATTGCGATCGCACGCATTTGCTCCTGGTACTCCACCTGCTCCGCTTCCTCTATCTGCGGGTCCGGCAGATCCGGCGGGTTCGCCGCCACGTGCAGAGCAGACTGCGTGGGCGTTGGCTCTGATATCGAACCAACGATCAGTTTGATCAGGGTGTTCTGTGAGGCCGTTACCGCCAAGGCGATCACCAGAGCGGTGTAGCTGACACCACCAGCCTTCTGCAGCTCAAGGTGCCGCCGATGTGCCCCGCGATGCTCAGCATCAACCTTGCGGACAATCCTTCGGCAATGCGCTAGGTACAGCGGATTCGCCAGGATTCCTGCAAGTACGCGAAACACCACGAAGGAGAGCAAGGACAACCATGGCAGCCCCAGCAGCACGAAGGTGGTCATCAGCAACGGCGAAAGGATGAACCAGATTGTGCCCCACGCATGCATGCGCCGGAAGAAGAACCAGAGTGACGAGAACAGGAACGCCGGCCAGTTCCATCGCCTTGGCGCCCTGCCGCTTGCTTCGTAGAGCCTCCAGTGATGGAGATAGGTGCGGAACCTGTCACCTACCACGATCGCCAGTGCTTCCTTCTCGCTCAACCCATCTGAGGCTGCATCTGTGCGCTGTACTGCTCCACCGTCGGCGCCACCGAAGGTGGGTTCAATCCTTGCTGTCATTATCTTCTATCCAAACTCGACACGAAATCACTCAAGACCACTTCCAAAGCGGCATCCCGGCCACTGCCCCCCCTGCCTGCATTCAAGGGCAATGCAGCGATGCATGATGATTTAATCACTGCGCCCCGACAGAAATCCAACGCACCAGTCAAACAGAAGACCTCATCCGTTGGAGCACACACTCAAATCAGGTCCAGACGTCTCCCTCAGGCGCGATCCAAACCAGTCCAAACGGAGCATCTGTAAGAAACCAAAATCCGTCCTCATCGAGATCTTCCTGATCTCTTGTACTAGGCCAGGCACGACGCAGAACACCCAATTGCGCATCGATATCGCCATCGGCAAAGACGCCGTCCGAGGCAAGCTTCAGCCTTCCTTCCTCCATCAGCATCCTAAGCATCGAAAAGAACTCTTCCGTTTGCTGCTCAAAAGTAACCCCACCCCCATCAAACTCCATATTCATATTTCTCCACAGAACCCCCATGGAGTATCCATAAGAGTAATGAAGAACATTCCTGATCGCATCAGACATCATTTGAACTTGATCTCCACAATTCTATTGGCGGCAGCCGCCGTCGCCTGCCTGTCTATCAGCAACGTGCTTGCATCAGCAATGCCTTCACCGCGCGCTGCGCTGGTATCGATGTTGACGCCCAGCTCAGCCGCCAACATCTGTTTGCCGTCGATGGTGAGGTGCGATCGATTTGGACTGGAATGCTACGTCCAATGCTCACGGCCATCTGCGCCAATCCAAACCAAGCCCGCCGGAGCATCGATCAAGAACCAAAGGCCGAATCCATCAATATCATCTTCGCCAGGACTCTCAGGCCATGCCTTTGAGATGAACAACAATTGTTCCCGCCAGTCACCCTCCAAGGTCCTCCCGTCCGATGCGAGTTTTACTTTCCGCTCTCTCAGCAAACGCCCCATCAACTCGAAGAACGCGTCCCTCCTTCCAGAAATCCCAACATCCCCCATCTCCATCGTCATGTGCTGCCAGACGGCACCAAGAGACAACCCAAACGAAGAATTCATCACTGCAGAATAGACTTCATCCCTCATTCTAGCCTCACCCCTACTTGCCCCCATTACCTATCGACTTGTCCCGCACATCAGTCGCCCAACTCGCACCAGATTGCGCTCGCCTGATCCCCTGCGTGGAAGTTGTTCTCAAACAAGTTCCTGGCAATCCTCACATTCAACACGGTCCCCGCCAGATCCTGCCCGACAACCCACCCGCCAGCGCTCCCACCGCTTTAGAGAGCGCCAGAACCGCCTCCGTTTGAATCATCGAACAGTCCAAGCTCTCCGGGCCACGAACCCATACTTGTACGAAACAGCCGCATTCACAAACGCCTGACACGCAGGGCTCGCCGAGTTCGCTGTACAAACCGAGAGCAGCTCACAGTCCATTCGCTCCGACAGTTGCTTGGCAACGTCACGCACCATCTTTTGGCATGACGTGTCGCTGCCATACTCGTCGAGTTGCTGCTTCATTACTCGAGCTTGATCCTCAGCAAGGAAGTTATTCTCAACCGAGTTCTTGGCAATCCCCGCATTCAACGCGATCCCGGCCAAATCCTACCCTAAAGCACCCAATAAGTTTCTGGCGATGGCACAGGCACAGCGAGCTCGCCAGTAATGCGTAAGCAGACGGCTCATCAGCGATGGCAACAGCGCCAGCCACAGCGCCCGCATCAACGATGCTGCAATCATCAGCAGGGCCGCAGTCTGGATTAGCCATTTCCCAGCTCATTCCGGCACAGCATTGAGCGAACGTACTCAGCCGATCCCGGAGTTCTTTCTATATACTTGAGACATGCCATACCCAGGTATCGACTAAACTCTTCATCACTAACAATCACAACGTCCGGGTCATACTTGAGCCCATATGAAAATTCCACCCCAGAAAAGTGATCATCCACGTCGAAGCTACTATTATCTGGGAATCTACAGTCAACATCATCGGTGCCAAAACCCCAGCCCCTTGATAAACACTCGAGCATCTGAATAAACACTCCCGAAGAATAAATCCAATCAAAGTAAGCAAAAACCACCCAAACAGAATCCCTCTTATCCATCCAAGATCCAAACAACTGATCACTCATACCAACCTCACTTAGGGTGGAAATTTTTAACTACACCGGCATCATCGATGTACACAACGAAAGAGACGCCTCCCGCATTGGACTCATATATCCTCTTCCCCGCAGCAACAGCGTCCTTGTAACCCTTCACAGCAGCTTCCTGGCCGAGCACCAAAACCTTCCTATCTGACATTATAGGATGCGATCATCGGTCGCCGTGGCACCACGCAACGCGGTATCGCCCCCGGCCTTCATCGAGATGTTATTGCGCGCCCCGCATCTTCTGCAGGCGATCATTGGGATTTCGAGCCGCGTCGACGTTGATGATCGGATCGATCAACCGGGACTTCGCCCCCCCCACCCGTAGAACCGATCCCACTCAGCTTCACGTAGTACCCAACCCTTGTGAATCACCCTTGCCGCAATCGCCAGTGGTTGAAATCCCCTAAGAGATCAAGCCTAAGCCCTCACGGAGCGGCGATTCCCTTCCAGATCAGACAATGGAACTCCCCAAAGGGCCGCGCGCATCATCAGTGAAAAATCTAGTGTCCAGATCCTGCGCCGGCTCCATCCCTCCAAACACAGTGCGCGCTTCACTTAGCAACTTCAATTGCTGGAAATGCCTATGGAGTATGGGCATGGCCACGGCAACATCCGACCAATCCATCTCGAATGAGAAATCTATACTTACCGTTCTGTCGAATCTAAAGACGCGAATCAGCAACGTAGGAATATGAACGGCGAATTCCAGCCTAAAACCATTGATCTCCTGGATCATGCAAGAACTGCACGGGAAGTCATCGACATTTCCCGCAAGCCAGTCGCCAACCGCTATCGGCTCGCCATCCAGCTCGGTCCGCGAGACGGACTCAGCCGTGCGACCGATCGATTCCAGCACCTAGGACTCGTTGACCCACGGGACGACCTCCATGGCAATCTCAAACGAGTCACTCATCAATAAACCCTCTCCGATTCCGTCAGCGACCGACTGGGTTAAGACCCTCGTCCATGTTTCGGATTCATTTTTCTTCGATCCGCCCCCCAGCAGCACTTAGATCTACGGACTGAAATAGCTACCATCTTCCAGCTTCCAGACAAAACCGCCAGGAACCCAGCCATATCCAGGCTTGGCAACCCAGAACATGTCCGGATCTCAGTCCAACTCAGGCGGTCAAGCCGCCATGAAACGCTCAATCTGCTCATTAACGGCACCGCCCCAAAAACCATTCACATCTTCGAGCCTAGCCCTCCCTTCACTTAAAACAGCACCCGACCCCCATCGGAAGAACTGCCTCCTCTCTTCAAGCGAAAGACCGGGAAGATAGTCAAAACAATTCCACCAGATCACATCAACATCAAGAAGCCCCACACTACCAATAAATCCCCTTACATCAAGACCATCCAACCAATCATTAATCACTTTAACTTAATCTACACTTTCTCAGTCTAACGCTCATTTGGTGAAATTGTATCCACGGTCCACTTCGCGCCAGTGACATTACTCAAGCTAGAACGATTTATTAAGCCCATACTCACACCATCCTTTCTAATGAGATTACTGCAGATACACTCAAAGATGACAGGAATCGCATGCAATCTACAGCTAAGAAATCCCGAAAGACTCAAGCTCCTTCAATGTAATGAATCGAAGCCTTTCACCTCTCAAAGCCGAACCATTCAAGAATTCGCCATAGCCGCATACATCACACTGAAATGCGGGCGTAAAACTGATCAACCCCATATATGCCCGCATATACGTCTCCCCGCAGCGGGAACACACCCTGTCAATCTCGACGGCGACCAACTCCTCCATCAGATCTCTGACAAACTGCGCGACACCGTCATCACTTGCGTTTCTCAACTGGGTCGCACGCGAATGCACGCGCCCAACATCCGCTTCCCCGATCTCCGCGAATGGATATTCATCCAATCGACCATCCATATTCACAATCAAGTCAAAGCCATAGCTTAGGAATGGTTCTCTGCGAACCTCGCCCTCGCATTCCATAACCCATTGGATCAGTGCCTCAACAACACCCCTCGCACCCGAATTATTATTTACGCTCGAAAGACCTGAAATCAGTCTATTCCTCAAAATTCCCGACAAGCGAGCCATTACTCTCCACCCTTTATTGGAAACGTTGTAATCAAGTTTCCCGCCTTATCTGTAAACACTTTGATGACGGAGGTTGGCTGCCCCCCCATCCTTCAGTGAAGATATCCCAATCGGCCTTCCAACATCAACAATACGAACGTATTGTCCTCCAGGAATTTCATAGACAGGAGAGCGAACAACAACCGCGCTTTGTAGAACCACCTTGAGCTCATCCGGATTAATACTGAAGATGGATCTATTTCCAGTTGGTGACTTTCCAAAGTGCCCATCTAGAACATGCTGAAAGCCCGCAGAAACCGGAGCCCCTGAGTCGCGCAAAGGCGTTGTTCGTGTCCGTCCGTTGGCCAGATTGACTCGCGAAAGCACTACACCACGCTGAACTGGATTTCCTGGAGCACTGAAACCCCCACCGTCATTGGTTACCTGTAACTTTGGCGGATTGGAATTTTCCGGACGAGAGAAGCCCTTCTCGTACCCAGCCGGCACGGAATTCGTTGTCGACGCCTCATCAGTTGGTCTGAGCGCTCGTGGCCGCGTTACACCAAGACCGCCCGTCTGAGGCAAAAGCCCAGTCCTGTTCACAAATCTCACTGCTCCGATGTTGGCCAAGGCCCCCATCGTCAACGTCAGCGCTCGTCGATTCTCTTCGCTCGCGCCACCCAACGTTGCGGCAATGAACGCGGCACTGGCGATAGCACTTGAAGCTTGAGCGTCATGTACAGCGAAGAAGTTCCTAAGCTGCATTGCTGAGGGAAGCAAGTCTTCGGAACGAGTTATTTCAAGCCCAGACTGCTTCAACGCAGCATCGTACAGGCGCTCGTTTTTCCCTTTGCCACGATAGATTAAATCTTCAAACCACGAATAGTTTGCATCCTTGTATGCCTTCTGGTCAGCCCCCAAACCGACATAGGGTCGCCCATAGGACTGCGACGGGTTGATTCCCTGCAATTCGCCAGGATTCAGAGAACCACTATTGGCGAGGAACTGCTTCTGTAGCTCCGGAAGGTCTAGCGGACCGTTTTGCAGTTCGTAACGATTGATATAAGTCGCGAGATCTGCGGCTTGAACCTCAGTCAGGGTCTCTCCTGCCAACGCCTTCCGGAGCAACCCCGCACTCATCTGGTCCGCAGCATCAAGCAGAACCAGTTCCAAGGATTCCTGTTTATCCAGCCCCCCCTGCCGCTTGGCCTTCTCGCGGAGATGCACCATCCGAGCATGATCGTCATTGCCAAGGAAATTGTTCTCAACCGAATTCTTGGCAATCCCCGCATCCAACGCAATCCCAGCCAGATCCTGCCCTGACAACCCACTCGCCAGTGCTCCCACCGCCTGCGACAACGCCAGCACCATCTCCTTCTGCTCCGGGCTCAGCCTGGAAGGATCTCCCCCGGTCAACGTATTAGTCAGCACCTTCGCGGCCAACTCGCCGCCAGCCGCAGAGACCGCTCCGGTTCCCGCACTGCCACCATTGGCTTCTGCCAGCAGCGCACCCAACACCGCATGCGACAGCAATTGCAGAGTCGCATTGGGATCGCTGCCGTGGTTCGAGTCCAGCTTGCTGCCGATGAAGTAAGCGGCATAGGGCGCCAGCGCATTGGACGCGACCTGACCGGCGCCCTGGCCGCCTACGCCCCCTACCACAGCCGTCGTCACTGCGCTCAGGGCACGACTGTACTCACCGCCATCACCCCACTTCTTCGCATCGTTATAAGCTTGGCTGTTTGCCGTCAGCACCGCATCGCGCTGTTCCGCGCTGAGCGCGTTGAACGCCTTCTTATCATTGGATGACAGGCCATCGTAGTACGCCTGGGTTGCCTTCTTGCTCTGATAGGCTTGAACGTCCCAGGCAATCTGCTGGCTGGTGGCCATCACCGTCCCCGCCGCAGCCGCCATCGCCTGCTGGTCAGCCAGCAACTTGCTCGCGTCCGGCAATGCATCCAGCGCACGATGCGCTCCACTGGCGTCGGTGTTGATGCCCAGCTCGGCCGCCGACGTCTGCTTGCCACCGATGGTGATGTTGCCCTCGGTCAAGGTGGCAAGGGTGGAGCTGCTGTCGCTGCCCTTCTCCATCATCGGCAGGCCCGGAGCACCTCGCGGTGCGGCCGTTCCCGGCTTGGGCGCCCAGCCATCCATCTGCCCGCCCGCACCACCACTGATGCTGCCGGAGCTGGCCGTGTAGTCCATGTGGTTCTGCAGGTCAGTGAACGTCAGCGAGCCCGCAGTCAGTTCACTGTTGCCCGCATGGGTGCTGGCAATCGCACCGCCCACCAGATTCACGTGGCCGGCATCGACGTGGTAGCCGCCGTTGCCGGCAAACAGGCCGCTCTGCTGGCCGACACCCTGATAGCTGCCGCTGGCCTTGCCTGCGCTCGCATACCCGTCGGCATTCCACGCGGTACCGAACGACACCTGCACGCGGCCACCCACCTGGCTGTTCCTGGACATGCTCTCGGCGATGTCCTGCAGCGACTCGATCGTCAGCGTGCCGCCGGTCTTGACGTCGATGCGATCAGCGGTCGCCGTGGCGCCACGCAGCGTGGTATCGCCCTCGGCCTTCATCGAGATGTTCTTGCCGGTCAGCGTGGTGTTCTGCCAGGTCCTGCTCTCGGCATTGGCCTTGCTGCTGCCAACACTCGCTTCGGCGTACACGTACACGCCGGTCTGCGCCCCTACCGAGACGCCCACGCCGACTTCGGCGCCGGCATTGCTGCTCTTGCTGCGGTCGGCCACATGCGCCTTGCCTGCTTCCAGCAGAATGTCGCCGGCCGAATCCAGGCTGAGGGTGTTGCCTGCACTCAGATTGCCCTGCACCACGTGAATGTCGCCCGTCGTGCTGGTGAGGTTGACGTTGCCGCCGCCCTGGATGGAGGAGCCACGCGACACCCTGCTGCTGCCATCGGCACTGCTGTTGGCGGTCTTGAAGCCGATGCCTGCTTCAGCACGGAACAGTTCGCCACTGCCGCCTCGGCCGGACAGCGCCGAGATCGCACTGGCTGCCTGGTACGCGTTGGCGCCCGCTGCCATGCCCTGCATCTTCTGCAGGCGATCATCGGACTGACGGGCCGCGTCCACGTTGTTGATCAGGTCGATCAACGGCGACTTCACCCGCGCGAACACGCCGATCTTCAGGTCCTTGTCGCTCTGCGAGTAGTGACCACTTTCGTCCGCGGTCAGCAACTCGATCTCGGCGGCGGTGATGTTCACGTCCTTGGCGGCCACCACGTTGCTGGCCGTCTGCGTGTACTTGCCCCCGGCGGTCAGGCTCACGCTGCCGCCCAGGCTGCCGATGCTGCTGGCCACCTGTGACACCTGCGCGCTATCGTCCTGGTGCTGCTCGCGGTGCCAGCCGGAGAACTTCTCTGTATCCGATATCTGTACCGTGCCGATCGCCTTGCTGTCGGACGTATTGGCGTTGCTGACCGTATCCTGCCCGCTGCGCACCAGCAGATCGCCGGCCGCACGAATGCTGACGTCCTTCTCGGCGGCGATGTTGGCTGCGGTCAGGCGGATGTTGCCCTCGGTGGTGGCCATGCGCACGCCGCCGCCGACCGACAGCTGCGTGCCGGTGATGGTGTCACTGCTGCCGCTGCCCTGGCTCTGCGCGTTGTTGGTACCGAACGGCAGGCCGCTGGTGTTGTTGGCAAAGCCCCAGCCCTTGCCGCGGCTGCCGCTGTCGCTGCGCTCGGTGTTGTGGGCCACGTCGAACACGATGTCCTTGGTGGCCAGCAGCACAGCGTTGCCCTCGGCCGACATCTGCGTGCCCTGGCTGAGGATCGAGCCCCCGTTGGCAATCAACGTGAGATCGCCGCCTGCAGCCAACTGGCTGACGCGGGCATCACTGGTCGAATGGCTCTGTTCGCTGTTGGTGCGCTGGCTGCCCGCAGTCACCACGGTCGACGTGGTGGCCGCGCGCAGGCCGGAGGCTGCGCCTTATATCCATAAGGTATATCACCACGTGAAGCGAGTGGTATTAGGCTAGGAGCTGCGACCCGGCTATCGGGCATTACGGGGCAGCAAGCCCCGGGAAGACCAGCTCCTTCCCGCGCCTTGCCGCATGGTGCTCTCGAACTGAAAGGAGAGCACAAAGCGTAACCCGCACGTCGCGGCGTAGCACTTGACGAAGCACACAGGACTCCATCGGAGGTCGTACCTACTTCTTGCTCATACGTGGCTTGCAGCTTGCTGCATTCCAGCCACTCTCAAATGGCCGACCCTGTTTCAGTGCCGCCCCTGCTCCTGCTGTTTCACTAGAGAAAAACCGTCGCGTGTATCAAGGCATCACAGTCGCCGATCCACGGAAATTGAATCCCAAGATGGAGCAATTGAATTCTCCTCGAGGTAGGTCTCAAGATCCCGGAACGGAGAAACGCCGATGTCACTCAAAGAAAACCATACAGCATCACATTCGTCGCAGACAAACATCTGAACCCCACTCTCCTTGACGCGGGCCTCAAGCATCTCACCTTGCTCACAACGCGGACAAATCACGAAACACCTCACTGTACAGGATACGCAGATATTATTTTATTGGTGCCAGGCTTAACAATAATTCTTATGTTCTTCTCACCGGCAGTGCCAATTACTCGCCCCATAGGGACTATGAATGCCCCCGGATCTCCAGGCACCGCAGCGCCCTTCATCCTCCAGGCCTCGTCGATAAGAGAGATCAACTTGGATCTATCCTCAACGAAAACGGAATGCGTGACCTTTGCTGGGTTTGGAACCGTATGTGCCAATATGTGCTTGATACGATTTCCATGTATAGAGCCCATCCCATAGTCAAGCCCTCCCGGACTACTCCAAGTCCGGGTCGCCTTGTTGAAGGTCAAAGGAGTGCCAATGTTCGCACTCATTGTGCCTGCTGTTGCCTCGGCCCGAGACGCAGCTCCCTTCACAATCTGCGTCGCTAGGTCCTCCGCCAACTCGGCTGCGGTCTTGGCCCCCGGCACCTTGGTGAAAATAAGAAGAGGCGCAGCTGCAAGGCTCGCAGACTCACCATCCCCCTTCAGTACATTCTTTACTACTGAGCCCCATCCCCCGATTTCTCCACTGAAGGTTTCGAGGATCATCACTCCATCGCGGCCACGTGCACTCGTGGCGAGCTCAGCGAGCTGCCGGTTGTAGTCCAGTCTTAACGCCGCTTCGGTTTTCCCACCGTCCAGCAGTGCTTCCGTCAACAGATTGAATTCCGTTCGCCGGGTGCCAAGCAGATCCTTGTACAGGCTGTGGTCATTGCGGCGATCATTGTCCAGTTCTATGAGCCCTTCGCGCTGCTGACCATCGGGACCAACGAACGTCATTGGGTTTGAGCCAATGAAGCTTGACGCAGCAAAGTCTGACTCGTACGAGCCGTATATGGCATCTACACGTGCGTAGGCTTCGCGCAACAGACGCCCCCGCGCCACCTTGACCTGATCGCTACTACAGTTTTCCCCGCATCCGAACAGCAGATTGGCGAAGTCCTTGGCCTTTGCGGCCAGGAAATTGATCTCATCAGGATGCAACTGTCGATTGAACTGATCTCCCAGCAGCGCCGTGCCCGCACCATCGGTACCACCCACGACCCCGCCCAGCGCAGCACTGGCGAGTTCGATCAAGCTGTTGAACTCACCACTTCGCGGATCTATGCCCTGGCCTGTGAGGAAACGCGTCATTGCCTCCTTGGCCAGCGCGGCACCGGTGGCACCCGCAGCGGCGCCACTAATATCGCCGCCACTCAATGCCGCAACGGCAGCGCCTGTCAGGCCATGCAGCAAGACCTTGTTGCGCCCGCTTTCACCCCACTCGCTGATCCGCCGCAGCGCGTCTGCCTCGGCCTCGGCATCACCATTGGCGCGCGCAACTTCCAGGTCCACCTTGGCGTGGGCACTCTTCTTGGAGGCCAGATTGCCAACGGCCTTGAAACCGATCTCTCCCAGGATCTGCGTGAGTTCCTGCCGCTCCTGAACCTTCTTCTCGTCAAAGATGGGCGCAAACCCGTTGGCGTTGTCCAGACTGGTTACGCCGCGCTGCAGGTCTGCCAGCGTGCTGCTGTCTCCGTTTCTGATATCGATCGTGCCGTCGGCTACGCCGCTCCGCGTGGTGGTGTTCCTGCTGTCACCCGTCGGCATGCCCGGCATCACCGACGGGTTGAAATTGAACCCGTCTGAGGGACTCCCACCGCCGCTGGTACCGCCAGTGATCGATGCAGAAAGGAACTCCGCTCGATTGTTTAGATCCTCAACCGTCAAGCTACCCGTCGACAGTAGATTCTTCGAGGAATCCGCGGTACTTGCGATGACGGCCCCGACCAGATGCGTGTTGCCCCCCACCTGCAACTGGAAGCCCCCGTCGCCAGCGGCGATTCCCGTCTGCTCACGGACGCCACGGTAGTCACTGTCAATCAAGGCGGCACTGCCGCTGGCACTACCCTCGAAGCCATAGCCAATCGTGGCTTCACCTTTCGCCGCAAGCTGCTGACTCTTGTATCTATCCGTGTCCTGTTCTGTGCGAACCGTCAGATTGCCCGCTACCTGGCCAATCACCTGGTTGGCAACCAGCTGTGCGCCCTGCAAAGTCGTGTCTCCACCACTCGCAAACGTAAGGCGATCCCCGGCCTTGATGATACTTTCGTTGTGGACGGTGCCGTTCCCGTCGGCCTTGCCACGCGCGGCATTGGCGCCAACATAGACACCGATCGCTGCACCACCGCCGCTGCTTCCACTGATCGCAACACCGATCTCTCCACCCTGGGACTGGCTTCTGCTGTCCTGGGCATAGCGATCCTCGCTGCTTCTGATCACCAGATCCTTGGCCGCCGCAAGATCTACGTTGCGACCGGACACGTTACTGCCCACCACGGTCAGATCACCGCCCGTGGCTGCGATCACCACATCGCCATCACTGTGCAATGTGCTGCCACGATGGGTCGTCTGCTCCATCGTCGTTTCCGACTGGGATCGCTGGGTTCCTGCGGTCACCCGGACGTTCAATCCGGCGCCGCCACCGCCATCGCCCGACTGCTGCCCCGCAGCCTGGGCCACCGCGATTGCACCCTGCGCCGCCTTGTACGCATAGAGCGCCTTGAGGCGATCGTCCTCGACCTCGTCTGCGCGCTTGGCGAAAGCGTACACGGCGCGTGCACTTTGAATCGTATCAACGGTCGCACCGCCCACGGCAACATTCAGACCGGACTGCCTGAAGTAGTTCCTGTCGTTGTACTCCGAGTGCTGTTCTGCTGAATCGATACGTACATTCTTGCCAAGCAACGTCATTCCGTTCTTGGAGAGAACATCGGATCCGCCGATGTGCAGCGTTTCTCCCGCCGTTAGTGTCACGCTGCCCAGCGCGCTGCCGACGATGCTTCCTTCCGCGATCGTCTCGGTCAGGGAACTGCTGTTGCCGCTGCTTCGGCTGCCGAAGGTAACCCCGAAGCTGCCATTCATCCCTCCAAGTAGCCCGGACTTCTTGCGATCGCTACTGTGCTGTTCGGAATGACTGGACTCCGCAGCAACAATACTGAGATTGCCCTTGGCAGCCATCACTACATCGCCAGTGGCCGCAATCTTGGCGCCCTCGGCTGTGATGTCACGACCTGCGCCGATGCTGATCCGCTCACCCGACAAAACCGTGCCAATGGCCAGGATGTCTTGGGTCGCATCATGCGTTGCGGTACGCGTAGTGGACGTGAGCCCACGCTTCTTGCGCTGGGTGTCTTGCTCCCAGGTATGCTCTTCCTGCGCAGATGTCAGATTCACATCACGGCCAGCACCAATACTGATCGCATCCTGTTCGCTTCGTACCTCCGCGGCTACCAGGTTCACATCGCGACCTGCACTGAGTGCGATTCCGCCGTCAGCAGACAACTGGCTGCCCCGCACCGTCTCATCACGCTGGCTGACCTGCAGCGAGCTGCGCTTGCCTGCATTGGCAAAATCCCGGCTCTCACTGTCCACCGGCCCCTGGCTGTTGATGTCCCCACCGGCCTGCAATGCCAGACCGCCCGCCGCCTTGATCTGCGCGGCGGCCAGGTTGATGTCCTTGCCGGCCGCCAGCACCACATCGCCAGCGCCCTGCACCGATGTGGCAGCGTGCGTCGTCCTGCTGCTGCGCTGGTGGTTGCGTTCATCGAAGGTGGCGTCGCGGCGCTCCTCCAGCGCAATCGCGCCAACATCCAGAGTGCCGCCTGCGGCCAGCTGGGTCAGGCCGTCGGCGCCGGCGTTGCGGATCTGTGCGGCCTGCAGGTTGATGTCACCGCCAGCCACCACCGACAGCATGCCGTCGCCACTGGGGTTGGTCACATACAGACCAGCAACCCGATCAATGCGGTTGGTCTCGTACTGGTAGGTGCCACCGCCCTGCTGTGTCTCCACCGTGGAGGCCACCGTGACATTGCCCGCGGCCTTGACCGACAGCGCATCGGTGGCCGTCACGGCGGCACCGACAACACGGATGTCCTTGTCCGACGACAGCCCGACGTACTGGCCGGAAATGCTGCCGCCCAGATGCTCGATGTTGCCGGCATCGATGGTCACCAGCTTGCGGCCGGCGATGTTGCCGGTGTTGACCAGGCCATTGCCCAGTTTGATATCGACATTGGCACCGGCCAGCAGTGCACCGTTGCCGTCGAGGTCTCCCGGGCGCAGGCGCAGGTAGACCTGCGGCACCAGCGCGGTGGTGGTGCTGCCATCGGCCAGGGTGACGGTCTGCTCGACCAGCCAGACGATGTCGCTGGTCAGCTGTGCCATCTGCGCTTCGGTCAGCGCCACGCCGGGGCGAAGGCCCCATTCGCTGGCCACCGTGGCACCGGCCTCCAGCAGCGCGCGGTACTGCGCCTCGTCACTGGCGTAGCCGTCCAGGAAGCGGCGACCGGTCAGCTGGCCGATCTGCTCGCGCACCAGCTTCTGCTCGTAGTAGCCATCACCCAGCCGCTTCTGCACGGTATCGGGCGAGTAGCCCATCTGGCCCAGCAGGTGGTCCGAACTCAGCCAGGTCTTGTGGTCGGTGAAGCGCGGATCGGTCTCGACCAGATAGTGGCCGCCGTTGGGATTGACGTTGAACAGGCTGGCGCTCGGCGCGCGCGTGTCCGGTGCACCCATCGCGATGCGATCCGGCGATCCTCCACTGGCTGCGACCACGCGCGGCCCGGACGAACCGGTGTTGCCGCTCACGCCGCCGACGCTGCCGCCCTGCTGGGTACCGGCGGCATCGGCCGCCTGCGCCAGCGCGCGTTCGGCACCGGTGCCGGTGGACTGGCCCGGCCCCTGCGCACCGCCGTGGCCCGGCCCATCCGGCAGCGCTTTGGGACCCTGCACGTTGAGGTTGGCCATCGCCGAACCGTTCTGCACGTTCGGCGCGTTTCGCCCCTGGTTGAGGTTGCTCAGGTCACCGACGTCGATGCTCAACGTGCCGTTGGCGGTAATCTGGCCGCCCAGCTGGCCGATCTTTTCGGAGATGGACTCTGCGGTCCATTGCGTTCGGGTGCCGTCGTAGGCAATGGAGGTGTTGTTGAAGGTGTGCGTGCGGAACAATTCGAGGCCGACGTTGCTGACGCGGCTGTCGGCGCCGTGACCGACGATCTGCAGATTGCCGCCCGCAGCAATCTGCGCGTAGCGGTTGTTCAGCTCGTCCACCGACAGGCGCATGTTGCCGCCGGAACGGATCACCGCATCGGCACCGGCACCGGGCTGCAGCTGGTCCTCATGGGCCACGTGGTGAGCAACGCGCTTTTCTTCATTGAGGCCGTGTTCCTGCGTGTGCTGGCGGCGGCCGACAATGGTCGCATCGGGATTGCTCAACGACGCCGGGGTGATGAACTGGATGCAGGTAGTGCTGCAGGTACCGTAGGCGCTGGAGAACGTCAGGCGGTCGTTCTGGTAGGTGAACTTCTCCTTCGACTTGAGTACGTCGAACGGATCGCCGCCCGGCACCTGGTCCGGATTGGCGGCGGCACCCTTGCTCACGTAGTAGATCGTGACGGTACCCGTGACCGGATCCATGCGCCAGCGCTCGCCGCGCACGTCATAGCCCAATCCACCAGAGCCGAAGAAGAAGCGCGAGGTGTTCGCGGTCAGGCGGACCACCGCCTTGCCCAGGCGAGTGCCGTCCGGCGCGATATAGGGCTCGTCCTGCAGCACGTCTTCCGGCGCGATGTAGTAGAACTCCCAGGCCTTGTAATTGCTGGTATCGCTGACCGTGCCTGCGGTGTTCTTCGAGTTCTTCTGCCACGCCGCCACCATCATGTTGACGGTAGTGTCGATGGTTTTGACCAGGGTCGGGGCGATCGCCACGTTCTCGCGGATGTTGTTGACCACCTGCGCATCGATGGACAGGTTGCCGGTCACATCGATGACCGAGCTGATGTTGTCGATCCGCCCGGCAATGCCGCTGGCGATGCGATCGGCACTCAGCGTGCCGCCGATGGCAGCATCACCGCCGCTGTAGATCAGGCCCTTGCCGGTGTTCTGCAGCTCGCGCACGCCCAGGTCCAGGCGCTCGCGTGCAGCCACAGTGCCGACGCGGGTGGCACCACCGGCCTCTTCGGCGCGATTCTTCAGCACGCCGGTGGAGATCGCCACGCGATCACCATAGATGCGCCCGGTGCCAAGATTGTCGATCTCGCCGGCCTCCAGGTGGGTCAGCGCGCCATCGATCAGGCCCCGGTTGGTCAGCTGGCCACGGGCATTGAGGTGGGTCGTGCCCTGGCTGGAGATCTCACCCGAGGCCGCATTGGTGATGTTCTGGGCGTTGAGGTCGAGGTTGCCACCACGCACCACACCCTGGTTGTCGAGGTCGCCGTGCAGGTTCAGCGACAGCGTGCCGTTGGCGATCCATTCGCCACGTTGGCGCATGCCCTGCTGCAGGGTGAGGCCGAGGTCACGCTGCGCATGCACCTGACCGTCTTCGCTGAGCGCACGTGCGACCAGGGTCTGGCTGCCATCGGCGCGCAGCAGGCCGCCGCTGTTGGCGACGTTGTCCGCCTGGCTGTCCAGGTTGCCGCCGGTGCTGATCACGCCGCCGGTGTTCTGCAGCTGGCCGTTGATCTGCAGCCGCGCACCGCCATCAGTGACGACCTGGCCATGGCTGTTGTCCAGCCACTGTGCACCGAACTGCAGCTGGCCCGCCTGCAGGCCACGCGTGCCGTCGCCGCCACGGGTGTTGCGGTTGTCCACGCTGGCGGCCGTGAGGGTCAACAGCTGGCCGGCCGCGATCGCGCCGTCAGCGTTGTCCAGGTGCCCGTCCAGGGTCAGGTCGAGGTTGCGCCCGGCCTGCACGCGCCCACTGGCGTTGACCAGGCTCGCCGTCTGCAGCGACAGATTCGCGGCGCTGGCAAGTGTTCCACCGGAACTGTTGTCGACGCGGGCCAGCAGCAAGCGCGCATCGCCTTGTGCATTGACTGCGCCGCCACGGTTGTCCAGCACGCCACCATGCAGCTGCAGCTTTCCGGCCGCCAGCAATCCACCGCTGCTGGCGGTGGCGCGGTTGTCGATGTCCTGCCCGGCCGTGTTGATGGCCAGGTCGGCCGCCGACTGCACGCGACCGCCCTGGTTGTCCATCGCGCCACTGCGAACGATCAGGTCGCCCTTCTGCGTGCCCAGCGTGCCGGCGCGGTTGTCCAGCCGCTGGCCGCGGGTATCGATGTCCAGCTGGCCGCCCAGCAGCGTGCCGCGCTGGTTGAGCAGGCCATTGCCCTGCAACTGCAGCCGTTCGCCGGCCTGCATCGCGCCGTCGCTGTTGTCTACGCCTGCCGCCGTGGTCGCGCTCAGGTCCTTGCCAGCGACCAGGGTGCCGTGGCGGTTGTCGAGACTGCCGGCGCCCAGGGTCATCGTGCCGATGCTGGACAGCAGGCCCTGGTCGCCATTGTCGAGACGACCGTCAACGCCCAGCACCAGCGCGCTGCCGCCCGCATGCACGGTGCCACCCTGGTTGCCGAGGCTGGCCGCGGTGACCGTGCCGGCACCGCCCAGCAGGATGCGGCCCTTCTGGTTGTCCAGCGCCTGGCCGATCGCCAGCGTGGAGTGACCCGCGCCTGCACCCTGCAGCGTGCCCTGTGCATTGATCAGCTGCTGCGCGCTGACATCCAGCGCGCCATTGCTGGCCAGCGATCCACCGCTATTGTCCAGCACACCCTGTACGCGCAGGCGCAGCGCGTCTTCACCGGTTGCGGTGAGCGTGCCACCGGAGGTGGTCAGGGTATCGGCGGTGATGTCGACGCGGCGCGCCGAGGTGGTTGCCGCGGTCAGATCGAGGTTGGCGCCATCCAGCGCGAAGCTGCCATTGCTGAGCACGCTGCCGCCGTTGCCCAGCAGGGTCTTCGCCGAGACCTGCAGCTGGCCGCTCCCCGCGTGCTGGATCCTGCCTGCACGGTTGTCCAGCGCCTGTGCCAGCAGGGCCAGGTCGCCATTGCTGGCCAGCGTGCCACCGGCATTGCCCAGCGTCGTGGCCTTGATGCGACTGGCGCCTTCGCCGCTGGCGATGATGCGGCCACCGGCGTTGTCGAGCGTGGTGGCCTCAAGGTCGAGGCGATCGGCGCCCAGCGTCGCGTCACGATGATCCACGTCGCCAGCACGCAGGGTCAGCGTGGCCGAGGAGACCAGCGTGCCCTTGCTGCCGTCCAGGCGGCCGGTGGTGATATCCAGGCCCAGGTTGCCGGCCTGGCGGATGCTGCCGCCTCTGTTGTCCAGCCGTGCGGAAGTGACCGTCAGGCGGTTGGCATTGCTGGCGATCGTGCCTTCGTGATTGTCCAGCGCTCCGGCGATCTGCAGCGTGCCGTCAACCGTTCCGGCACCGCTGAGCGTGCCCTTGCGGTTGATCAGTTCACCGGCCTGTACATCCAGCGCGCCGTTGCCGGCGATCGTACCGCCACTGTTGTCCACGCGCTGCGCCACGTGCAGCCGTAGCATGTCGCTGCCGGTCGCGCTGAGGTTGCCGCCGGCATTGTCCAGGTGCTGCGCATCGATGGCGATGCGCTCGGCCTGGGTAATGCTGCCGGCCCCCAGCTGCAATTGGCCGCCCTCAAGCATCAGCGACGACTGGCTGAGGATGCGGCCGCCCGCGCCCTGCAGGCCATCGGCGTGGATCTGCAAGATGCCGCCGCCGGCGTGTTCGATCGCCCCACTGCGGTTGTCCAGCCGTACCGCCTGCAATCGCAGATCGCCAGTACCGGCCAGGCGACCACCGTTGCTGTTGTCCAGGAGTTCGCGGGCCTGCGCCTGCAGCGCACCACTGCCTGCGGCCAGCACCTTGCCGCCCTGGTTGACCAGGCTGCCAACCTGCAGCTGCACCTGGCCATTGCCGGAGATGCCGCCGCCGCTGTTGTCCAGGATGCCGCGGACCGCCAGGGACACGCCCTGCGTACCGGCCGACTGCAGCGTGCCCTTCTGGTTGTCGATGCGACCGGCGTCGATGCGCAGGCCGCCGTTGCCGACGATCTGGCCGCCCTGATTGTCGAGCGCATCGCGCACGTCCAGTGCCAGCTCCGAGATACCCTGCGAAACGATCTGGCCCTGGCGGTTGCGCAGTGCCCCGGCGTGGATCTGCACACTCTGCGCCGATGTCGTACCACCACTCACGTCCAGCTCGCCGCCGGACAACACCAGCGCGCCGTTGCTGAGCAGGCGCCCTCCGCTGCCACGCAACGTATCGGCCTGCACGCTCAGGGTGCCGGTGCCAGCCTGCTGAACCAGGCCGTTGCTGTTGTCCAGCGTGGTCGCGACCAGTGCCAGATCGCCGTTGCCGGCCAACGTGCCGCGGGCACTGTTGTCCAGCGTCGTGGCCTTCACCGAACTGGCCCCGGTACCGAGCGACAGCAGGCTGCCGCCGCGGTTGTCCAGCGTCGCGGCGAGGATGTCGAACGCCGCCGCACTGAGCGAACCGTTGCGCAGATCGGCATTGCCGGTCGACCATTGCAGGCGGCCCAGGGTACTCAGTCGCCCACCGCTGCCGGCCCAGTCGCCCGTATCCAACGCGAGACCACCGCCACCGGCGTGTTCGATGCGGCCACCGGCATTGCCGACCTGGCCCGCGCGCAAGGCCAGCTGCGTGGCATTGGTGGCCAGCAGGCCACCGTCGTTGTTGAACAGGCCCTGCACCGTCCACGACGATGCCGCCTTGCCGGCGTGGCGCAGTTCACCACCGCGGTTGTCGAGCGCCTGCGCATCAAGCGACAGGTCGCCGGCCACGCTCAGCGCACCCTTCTGGTTCGACAACAGGCCCACCTGCAACGCGGCATCGCCATGCACCTGCAGCATACCGCCGTCATTGCGCAGCTCCCCCCCGGCCTGCAGCGCGCTCACGCCCAGGCGACCGCCGCTGTTGTCGAGACCGTTGCGTGCGGCCAGTGACACCGTGCCGCCGTTGCTGATGCTGCCGCCGTCGTTGTCCAGCGTACCGGCGATGGCGATCAGGCCCTCGGCCAGGGGCAGCTCCGGCGACGTCGGCATGCCCGCCGAGCCGCCATTGCCGCCTCCGGTTCCCGGCGTGCCGGTTCCGGGTGTTCCACCGCCATTGCCGGGCGACGCGCCGCTGCCAGCGCTGCTCCCGTTACCACTTGATGCCATGGCATCCAGTGCACCCAACAGGCCATTGCTACGGTTGCTGGCTGCGTCGGCCTTGAGTGCCAGCGCTTGCACACCGGTCTGTTCAATGGCGCCGCCACGGTTGCGCAGGCTCTGCGCCTCCACCTGCAGGCGCTGTGCATTGAGCGTGCCGCCGCTGTTGTCCAGCGTGCCGCCGGTGGTGATCGCAACTTCGCGCGTGGCGGCGATGGTGCCGCCATTGGCAAGATCGCCACCGGCCTGCACGCGCACGTTCTGCCGCGACTGCAGGGCACCGGTGTTTTCCAGCCGGCCATCCACCGTCACCACCAGCTCGCCGGCCTGTGCGCCAATGCTGCCGGCATTGCGCACGCCCACGCCGTGCTCGTTGCCGACCAGCCAGATCTTGTTGGCGAACATGCCGCCCAGCGCACCAACGTCCAGCGCGAAGGCCGGCGCCCCGCCGCTGGCTGCGGTCGCACTGGCCTGGTCGGCACTGACCACGTTGTTGCCCAGCGTCGCCTGCAACTGATTGGCCCAGATGCCGGCGTTGACCTGCAACGAACGGGTGATCAGGTCGGTGTAATCGGCACGGCTGGTGTCCAGGCCATCGCCATCGATCTGGATCGCGCCCCCTGTGACGCGGTAGCCCTCAAGTGCGCCTGCACCCGTGAACATCGGCGTGCCGGTGGTCAGGGTCACCCGGCTGGCATTGAGGAAACCGCCGCCATTGACCTGGATGCCGGCCGGGTTGGCAATGATCACCTCGGCGCGCTGCCCGGCCACTTCCACGTAGCCGTTGAGCCGGCTGGCCGGACCGTTCACCTCATTGAGGATGACCCGCGCACTGCCGGTGGCAAGCCACGGATTGCCCTGCACCCAGCCACCCAGCTGCGTCTGCACCTGGCCGCGGGCGTTGTTGAGGATGACGCCCTCGCGTCCGACATCGAACTGCGAATAGCGGTTGCGCGACACACCCGCCGCCGACGGCGTGGTGATGTTCACCATCGGCACGCCATTGGGTGCGGTCACCATCGTCGGCCGTTCACGGCCCGGCGCATTCGGATCGGAAATGATGCGCGCATCGGACTGCGCCAGCGCAGGCGTTCCCATGCTGACCCAGCCCAGTGAGCACATCAGCGCGAAGCCCAGCGGCGACAGCGCAGCACTCTGCCGGCCCGGCACATGGCCGACCAGGCCACCGCCGCCCTTCACCAGCTCCGAAGCCACCTGCCAGACGCGCAGCGCGCGGTTGAAAACCAGACGATAGATAGTGTTCATGTCACGTGTCCTTGTGGCGGATCAGTAGCGCCAGGCCAGGCTGAAGCCGAATGTGGTGTAGTCGGTGGGGAAATGGGCGGGTTTGTGCAGCGCCGAACCCACGAAGCCATCCCAGGAAAGCTGCTGCCAGCCGCCGCGCAGGCCCAGTGCCATGCCGGCCAGGTCATGGCCGGACTGCCACTGCGCGGATGGGCCGCCGATGCGGCCGTAGTCGGCAGCCACGTAGAACTCCTGGCCGCCCCCGATACCGAGCGAAAGATCGTTGCGCAGCGACCATCCACGCTCGCCACTGAGCGAACTTTCACCGTCGAAACCGCGCACGGTATAGCGGCCACCGATGGCGAAGCGATCCTGTGGCGAGAGCGGTGTGCGGTTCCACTGCGCCCGCCATGCGGCGGTGTAGCGCAGGCGCTGCTTGCCCAGCTGGAACGGCACGCTGAACTGCGCGTCGGCGGTGATCAGCTTCATCCGCGAGGTGCCTTCCAGCGGCAACGTCGGGTCCCACAACTGCGCCATCTCTTCCGGCGAACGCAGTGCGTGGAAGGCGCCCGTGCCACGCCGGTAGGCCACGCTGGCATCGAGCGTGGCAGTGCCGATGAACTGCTTGTGGGTCAGGCCCAGTTCCCAGCCAGCGGTGCGGCGGCGCTGCACTTCGATCTCGGTATCGTCGATGTAGTTCTTCGACTCGCGCTGCCAGCCGCGCGCGTAGGCGCTGAACTTGACCTTGGCATTGCGCAGCAGCAGCCGGTCCACCCGCGCTTCGGCGTTGCGGCTGCGGCCACTGTACTCGTAGCGTTCAAAGGCACCGACCACGTTCTGGCTGTAGTCGTAGGCGCTGGCAGTAGCACCGAACAGCCAGTAGCCGTAGGGCACGTCGTAGTGCGCGGTCCAGCTGTCGGTGTCCTTGCCGCGGCCGTTGAACACACCGCGGCCAGCACTGACGTAGAACAGCTCGTTCAGGCCCAGCGGGTTGTCCAGCGACAGCGTCGCGTTGGCCTGCAGCTTGCCGGTGCCGCGGCTGCCGGCATCGTCCAGGGTGACGCTGGCGCGCACCGGCGAGCGCTGCGTCCAGTCGATCTGCAGGTCGCTCTGGCCCGGCGCCGCGCCCTCGCCGTCGGCCGGCGCGATCTTGATGTCGGCGCTGACGGTGGGCACGCGCTGCAGGTTCTCCAGGCCCTGCTCGATGTCACGCAGGTTGAGCAGGCCGCCACTGCGGATCGGTAGTGCATTGGCGAGGGCCGGATGCCGTCCCTGCGGATCGGAGAACACGGCCTCGCGGAACCGGCCCGGCACCACCGACAACGCCAGCGTGCCCTGGTTGAGGTCCTGCGGTGCCGACAGCACGCGCGTGGTGACATAGCCACGGGCGATGATCGCGTTCTGCACACGCTTCATCACCACGTTGATGCCTTCGGTTCCCAGGCAACGGCCAGTGGCCGGATCGTCCGTCGGGTCGGCCGCCGCCAGTGCCCAACCGAAGCGCTGGCTGTCTTCGCCTTCCAGCACGATGCGATCGATGCGTACGCACGGGTGCTCATGCGCCGGCAGGCGGTCGCTCTCCTTCTGCGCGTCCCGCTCCAGGCGGACGTCGGGACGTTGTTCCTGCTGCTCGCGCAGCACGCGTTCGCGCTCCTGCTGCCGCAGCAGTTCCTGCGCGGCGGGATCACCGGCCTGCTGGGCGGTCGCCGGCCATGCGGCAACGGCGAGCATCAACGACCAACCACGATGGAGCCTCGGCCCCGGGTGCTTCTTCCCTGTTTCCACGCTACGTTCCATTCGAAATCGTCCTGCCAGCCGCGGTGCTGCAGGAACGTGAACCGAGGCTGCGCCACCATGGACAGCCACGGCATCGCGCGACAGGCGCAATGCCGCAGTACAGATCGGCCGGCGCGGGAGTTTCTGAAGGATGAATTTCCGCAGGGCGCGCGTCAGCCCGGCGCAAGGGCTAGCGGCAAAGCGTTGGCAGGTTGCGGAACGAGCGTTCGCCTCGTACCTGCAAAGCGGCACATGCGGCTGCACGACAGCCGTGCAGCGAAGTGCAGCCGCCAAGTATGCGGTGCACGGCCCACGCCCGCAAAGCGAATCCGTTCAGCCGCACACACCCTGCGCGCGGGTCACGCTACAGTCGGCGCATGACCATCGTCCTACAGATTGAAGGCGCCGCCATCGATGACATCGCCAGCCTGTACGCGGAGATCAACCGCGTGTTCATGGCTGGCGAGGCGTGGCAGCTCGGGCCAAGCCTTGATGCGCTGGACGACCTGCTGCATGGCAGTTATGGCGCGTTGGCCGGCCAGGCGCAGGCCACGCTGATCTGGCGCGATATTGCCCACAGCCGCACGGCCCTGGGCATGGAGACCACCCGCCAATGGCTGCAGGCAAAGCTGGACACACCGGGCAGCTTCAACACGCAGGCCATTGCCCACCAGCTGCAGGCCCTGCAACGGGGCGAAGGCCCGACCTACTTCGAGATCGTCATGGAGATTTTCACCAGCCACCGGCAGATCACGCTGGTCCCGGCCTGACTCCTTTACGTGCCGTACCAGCCTGCCACCGGTGGCGGCAGCCCTGCGCCCCAGCAGTTACCATGGACGGCCCTGTACCCGCTCCGCTGCGACCGCCCTCCGGCGCGGCCGGATGCCCAGATCCACGAGTCCCATGTCCAAAGACAAGTCCGCCGAACACACCCCGCTGATGAAGCAATTCTTCGCAGCCAAATCCGAGTACCCGGACCTGCTGCTGTTCTTCCGCATGGGCGACTTCTACGAGCTGTTCTACGACGATGCGCGCAAGGCCGCGCGCCTGCTCGACATCACCCTGACCCAGCGTGGCAGCTCCGGCGGCGCACCGATTCCGATGGCCGGCGTGCCGGTGCATGCCTACGAGGGCTACCTGGCACGGCTGGTGGCGCTGGGCGAGTCAGTGGCGATCTGCGAGCAGATCGGTGACCCGGCGCTGGCCAAGGGCCTGGTCGAACGCAAGGTGGTGCGCATCGTCACCCCCGGAACCGTCACCGACGAAGCGCTGCTGGACGAGCGCCGTGACACCCTGCTGATGGCGCTGTCGCGCACGAAGCAGGGCTACGGCCTGGCCTGGGCCGACCTGGCCGGTGGCCGCTTCCTGGTCAACGAAGTGGAAACCGACGACGCCCTGGAAGCGGAACTGGCCCGACTGGAGCCGGCCGAGCTGCTGGTGCCCGACGAAGAGAACTGGCCGGAATTCCTGCGCCAGCGCACCGGCGTGCGCCGTCGCGCCCCCTGGTTGTTCGACGCCGACAGCGGCCGCCGCCAGCTGCTGAACTTCTTCAAGCTGCATGACCTGAGCGGCTTCGGCATCGATGACAGGCCGCGCGCGACCGCTGCCGCAGGTGCCCTGCTCGGCTATGTCGAGGAAACCCAGAAGCAGCGCCTGCCGCACCTGACTTCGATCGCGATGGAAACCGCTGGCGAGGCGATCGCGATGAATGCCGCCACCCGTCGCCACCTGGAACTGGATACGCGCGTCGACGGCGATACCCGCAATACCCTGCTGGGCGTGCTCGACAGCACGGTGACGCCGATGGGCGGCCGCCTGCTGCGGCGCTGGCTGCACCGCCCGCTGCGCCTGCGCGAGGTGCTGGTGCAGCGCCACCATGCGGTGGAAACCCTGATCGATCGCGGCAGCGACGCCGACATCCGCGAACAGTTCCGCCGCCTGGGCGACCTGGAACGCATCCTCACCCGCGTCGCACTGCGCTCGGCGCGCCCGCGCGATTTTTCCACCCTGCGTGATGGCCTGGGGCTGCTGCCCGCCGTGCGCGAGGTGCTGGCGCCACTGGACTCGCCGCGCCTGCAGGCCCTGCACGCCGCGCTGGGCGAGCATGACGCGTGCGCGCAGCTGCTGGCCAGCGCCATTGCCGAAATGCCGCCACTGAAGCTGAGCGACGGCGGCGTGCTGGCCGACGGCTTCGATGAAGAGCTGGACGAGCTGCGCCGCCTGTCCACCCATGCTGACCAGTTCCTGGTCGATCTGGAACAGCGCGAACGCGAAAGCAGCGGCATTCCCACCCTGAAGGTGGGCTACAACCGCGTGCACGGCTACTACATCGAGATCAGCAAGGGCCAGTCCGACCGTGCGCCGGTGCACTACACCCGTCGCCAGACGCTGACCAATGCCGAGCGCTACATCACCGAAGAACTGAAGGCGTTCGAAGACAAGGTGCTGTCCGCGCGCGACCGTTCGTTGTCGCGCGAGAAATACCTGTACGAGCAGCTGCTGGACACCCTCGGCGAACAGCTGGAACCGTTGAAGCAGTGCGCCGCTGCGCTGAGCGAACTGGACGTGCTGGCCGCCTTCGCCGAGCGCGCGCAGGCGCTGGACTGGTCGCGGCCGGAACTGGAAACGGCACCGTGCCTGAAGATCGAGCGTGGCCGCCATCCGGTGGTCGAAGCGGTGCGTGAGCAGCCGTTCGAACCGAACGACCTGGACCTGCATCCCGACCGTCGCATGCTGGTCATCACCGGCCCGAACATGGGCGGTAAATCGACCTACATGCGGCAGAACGCGCTGATCGTGCTGCTGGCCCACATCGGCAGTTTCGTGCCGGCCAGCCGTGCGGTTATCGGTCCGATCGACCGCATCCTGACCCGCATCGGCGCCGGTGACGACCTCGCCCGCGGGCAGTCGACCTTCATGGTCGAGATGGCCGAGACCAGCTACATCCTGCATCACGCCACCGCCCATTCGCTGGTGCTGATGGACGAGATCGGCCGCGGCACCTCCACCTACGACGGCCTGGCGCTGGCCGATGCGGTCGCACGTCACCTGGCCTACCAGAACCGCTGCTATACGCTGTTCGCGACCCACTACTTCGAGCTGACCGCGCTGGCCGACGAACAACACGAGGGCGGCCGCAGCGGCATTGCCAACGTGCACCTGGATGCCGTCGAGCACGGTGAAGCGCTGGTGTTCATGCACGCGGTGAAGGACGGTCCGGCCAACCGCAGCTTCGGCCTGCAGGTGGCCGCGCTGGCCGGCCTGCCGCGCACTACCGTGGCGCAGGCACGGCGGCGCCTGGCCGAGCTGGAGCAGCGCGGCGGTGAAAGCCATGCCGCCGAGCTGGCGCCGCAGGCATTGGATGCGCCGCAGCAGTTCGGCCTGTTCAGCGCCCCGGCCAGCAAGGCGCAGGAAGCGCTGGCGGCGATCGACCCGGACGAACTGACACCCAAGCAGGCGCTGGAAGCCCTGTACCGGTTGAAAGCGCTGCTGTAACTGCAACGCATAGAGACGGCCTCCGGCTGCCATGCAGGAGGTCTCTTGAAAGTCTCTGCAAATCCGATTTTGCGTTTCAATTGACAGAATCTATCAATCTGAACGGATCATTCGATTATTCATTTCATCTGGCCCTAGCTAAAGTCGAGTGAAGATGTTCCACCCCGTCTTCACCCGCAGGAGCCAGCCATGAGCCAGTCCGATAACAACAGTCCCAAGTGCCCGTATCACACCGCTCCGTCGCCGGCAGAAGGCGCCCAGCAGCAGCGTGAGCTGAGCACGACGCCGAAGCAGAAGCACGGCGACGATCCGGTCACGCCGATGACCACGGCCTTCGGCGCACCGGTGGTGGACAACCAGAACAGCAAGACCGCTGGCCCGCGCGGCCCGCTGCTGATGGAAGACGTGTGGCTGCTGGAAAAGCTGGCCAACCTCAACCGCGAGATCATTCCCGAGCGCCGCATGCATGCCAAGGGATCGGGTGCGTTCGGTACCTTCACCGTCACCCACGACATCAGCAAGTACACCCGCGCCAAACTGTTCGAGAAGGTGGGCAAGCAGACCGAGATGTTCGCGCGCTTCACCACGGTGGCCGGCGAGCGTGGTGCCGCCGACGCCGAGCGTGACATCCGCGGCTTCGCACTGAAGTTCTACACCGAAGAAGGCAACTGGGACCTGGTCGGCAACAACACGCCGGTGTTCTTCCTGCGCGACCCGCGCAAGTTCGCCGACCTCAACAAAGCGGTCAAGCGCGACCCGCACACCAACCTGCGAAGCGCGCGCAACAACTGGGACTTCTGGACGCTGCTGCCCGAAGCCCTGCTGCAAGTGACCGTGGTGATGAGCGACCGCGGCATTCCGCGCAGCTTCCGCCACATGCATGGTTTCGGCTCGCACACCTACAGCTTCACCAACGCCGACAGCGAGCGCTTCTGGGTCAAGTTCCACTTTGTCAGCCAGCAGGGCATCGAATCGCTGACCGACGCGCAGGCGCAGATCCTGGTCGGCCATGACCGCGAAAGCCACGGCCGCGACCTGTTCGACGCGATCGAGAAGGGCGACTTCCCGAAGTGGAAGCTGTTCATCCAGGTCATGCCGGAGCTGGAGGCGGAAACCTACCGCATCCATCCGTTCGACCTGACCAAGGTATGGCCGAAGAGCGACTACCCGCTGATCGAAGTGGGCCAGTTCGAACTGAACCGCAACCCGGTCAACTGGTACCAGGACGTGGAGCAGTCGGCGTTCGCACCGAGCAACCTGGTGCCGGGCATCGGCCCGTCGCCGGACAAGATGCTGCAGGCACGCCTGTTCGCCTATTCCGATGCGCAGCGCTACCGGCTGGGCGTGAACCACCACCAGATTCCGGTGAACGCCGCACGCTGCCCGGTGCACAGCAATCACCGCGATGGTGCGATGCGCGTGGATGGCAACTACGGCGGCCTGCCGCATTACGAACCGAACAGCTACGGCCAGTGGCAGGAACAGCCGCAGTACCGCGAACCGCCGATGAAGATCCGCGGCGACGCCGACTTCTGGAACTTCCGTGAGGACGACGCCGACTACTTCAGCCAGCCCGGTGCGCTGTTCCGCAGCTACAACCAGGCACAGAAGGACCGCCTGTTCGCCAACACCGCCCGCGCCCTGGGCGATGCACCGGACTTCATCAAGCAGCGCCACATCGACAACTGCAGCAAGGCCGACCCGGCCTACGGTGCCGGCGTCGCCGCAGCCCTCAAGGCGCTGGCCAGCCAGCCATCGGATCCGTTCAAGCCGGCGCAACCGGAAGCGGACTTCCCTACTGCGACCCCGGGCGCGGAAGACATCGAGCTCTGATCGCCCTCCCCGTGTACGGCACGCCGCCCCCCTGTGAGGCGGCGTCGCCGTTTTAACGGTCCGCGTCGTACCTTCTGCACGCCCCACCCCAATCAAGGAATCCGCAGATGAGCCTGACCGATGAACTTCTCGCCAAACTGCAGGGCGCGCCGCTGCAGCAGGTCTCCCAGCAGCTCGGTATCAGCGATACCCAGGCTTCCGGTGCGATCAGCGCCGCACTGCCGGTGCTGATGGGCGCGCTGGGCAACAACGCCTCGCAGCCACAGGGCGCACAGGCGCTGCTCGGCGCACTGCAGAACAACCACAGCGGCCTGGACCTGGGCAGCGTGCTCGGCTCGGTACTGGGCGGCGGTGGCGGTGGTGCCGCCAGCGATGGCGCCGGCATCCTCGGCCACATCTTCGGCGGCAGCCAGCAGAAGGTCGAAAGCGGGCTGGCGCAGGCTACCCAGCTGGACAGCGGCCGCACCAGCCAGTTGCTGCAGATCCTCGCACCGATCGTGATGGCCTTCCTCGCCCAGCGTCTCGGTGGCGGCCAGGCCGATGCCGGCTCGCTCAGCCAGGCGCTTGGCCAGGAAAAGCAGCACGTGCAGCAACAGGGTGGTCTTGCCGGTGGCCTGCTCGGCAGCCTGCTGGACCAGGACGGTGACGGCCAGCTCGGCGTGGGCGATCTGCTGAAGATCGGCGGCAGCCTGCTCGGCGGCAAGCGCTGACGCCTGCGGGCGCCGGACCCGGCCCGGCGCCGCATCATTTACAGCGCGTCAATATCGCCCAGCGCGCGGATCAACCGGCGCGCGCGCTTGTCCGGCTTGTGCTCCGGCGGCTGGAACCCATCGCGCGCGGCGATGCGCAGCGCACGCTGTTCGGCACGACGCGCCTTGGAGGCCTCGCTCTCGGCATACAGCTGCTGCGCCGTCGCTGCGGGCCCGCGCTGATCGCTCAGGCCGAGCACCTGGACCTCGAAATGCTCTTCACCACGGTCGACCTGAAGCTGCTCGCCCACGCGCACCGCGCGTGAGGATTTCGGACGCTGCCCGGCAACGCTGACCTTGCCGGTCTCGATCGCCTGCTTGGCCAGGCTGCGGGTCTTGAAGAAACGGGCCGCCCACAACCAGATGTCCAGGCGGACACTGGGTGACAGCGGGGAAAGCTCGGGCATGGGGGAAGGCTACTCCAGTGGCTTGTTGAGGGGACGCGGATTGTCCGGGTCGGCCCGGCAGCCGGTGCCGCCGATCAATGGCCGCCCCCCGGAGGCCAGGTCCTGGCGCTGGCTGCCGACCAGACACTCGGGACGGTCGGTTGGCCGGATCTGGGTATCACCCAGCCGGTCGTCCATCGAACATGCGGCCAATACGACGCTGATCAAGGCCAGCGCCAGCCTCCGCTCCACCTGCAGTCGTTGATGCATTGCCACATCCCGCAAACCGGCTTGGTGCTAGTGTGCGCCTCCCGGGATTCGATCACCACTCCATGGCCAAGGCACCGCTTGACCTGACCTCCGGCCCGATCGGGCGCAATCTCCTGTTGTTCTCCCTGCCGATCCTGGCGGGCAACATCGCGCAGTCGCTGAACGGCTCGGTAAACGCGGTCTGGGTCGGGCGCTTCCTCGGCGAGGCGGCGCTGACCGCCACCGCGAACGCCAACAACATCATGTTCTTCCTGATCGGCTCGGTGTTCGGTTTCGGCATGGCCTCCACCATCCTGATCGGCCAGGCGATCGGCGCGCGCGACATCGTGCAGGCGCGGCGCGTGGTCGGCACCAGCGCCACCTTCTTCATCGGCCTGTCGGTGATCATCGCCCTCGCCGGCTGGTTCATGGCCCATCCGCTGCTGGCGGCGATGGGCACGCCGGCCGCTTCGCTGCCATTGGCCGAGGCCTACCTGCAGATCATCTTCCTGGCGATGCCGACGCTGTACGCGTTCGCCTTCCTCACCGCCGCGCTGCGCGGTGCCGGTGATTCGCGCACGCCGTTCCGCTTCCTGATGGTGTCGGTGGCGCTGGACATCGTGCTGAACCCGGTACTGATCTTCGGCATGGGGCCGTTTCCCGCGCTGGGTATCGCCGGCTCGGCGTGGGCCACGCTGGTCGCGCAGACGCTGTCGCTGGCCGGCCTGCTGCTGTACATGCGGCACAAGCGCCACACCCTGTGGCTGGGCCGCGCCGACATGCGCCTGTTCAAGCTCGACATGACCATCCTCAAGGCGCTGGTGGTCAAGGGCGTGCCGATGGGCCTGCAGATGGTGCTGATCTCGCTGTCGGTGATCCTGCTGATGACCATGGTCAACCAGTACGGGACCGACACCGGCGCGGGCTACGGCGCTGCCCTGCAACTGTGGAACTACCTGCAGATGCCAGCGATGGCGATCGGTGCAGCGTGCTCTTCGATGGCCGCACAGAACGTGGGGGCGCAGCGCTGGGATCGCGTGCGCGGCACCGCGCGCCAGGGCGTGCTGTTCAACTTCCTGCTGACCGGCGCGTTGATCCTGCCGCTGGTGCTGTTCGATCGCCAGCTGCTGGCGCTGTTCCTGCCACCGGCCAGCCAGGCGCTGGAGATCGCGCGCCACCTCAACCACGTAGTGATCGGCTCGTTCCTGTTCTTCGGCGTCAGCTTCGTGATCTCCGGCGTAGTGCGCTCCACCGGCGCGGTGATTCCACCGCTGCTGATCCTGGCTGGCTCGCTGTGGGGCGTGCGCGTGCCGTTCGCCGAACTGCTGCAGCCGTACTGGGGCGCCGATGCGATCTGGTGGAGCTTCCCGGTCAGCTCGCTGGTGTCGATGCTGCTGTCGCTGGCGTATTACCGCTGGGGTGGCTGGCGCAAGGCGAAGATGATCGGCAAGCCCTCGCATGCCGAAGAACTGGCCACGCCCTCTGAGATTCCCGCCTGCCCGCCGTCGCCGGTGGCCGACCCGGATGCCGCACCGCTGCGGTAGTGCCGGCCGCTGGCCGGCAATTTCAACCCCCTCCGCAAGCATCGCAGAACAGCCGGCCAGCGGCCGGCT
>NZ_JBHHMJ010000263.1:0-437 GCF_042136455.1 Stenotrophomonas sp. 3diitr2024 | reverse complement strand
ACACTTGCAACAGTTAAGACAATGTCACCAGAAGAATTAAAAGCAATGGATTCTGGCATTATTTTAAGTAATACGTATCATTTATGGCTACGTCCAGGTCATGAAATTATTCGTGAAGCAGGCGGCTTGCATAAATTTATGAACTGGGATCGTGCAATCTTAACAGACTCTGGTGGTTTCCAAGTATTCAGTTTAAGTGACTTCCGTCGTATTGAAGAGGAAGGCGTTCACTTCCGTAATCACTTAAATGGAGATAAATTATTCTTATCACCAGAAAAAGCGATGGAAATCCAAAATGCATTAGGTTCAGATATTATGATGGCATTTGATGAGTGTCCACCATTCCCAGCGCTCGCCTTCGCGGTGGATGACTTCGGTTTCGGCCAGCGCTTCCAGGAACACTTCCGGGTCGATCGGGCCGAAGCCATCGCCGACCC
>NZ_JBHHMJ010000260.1:0-368 GCF_042136455.1 Stenotrophomonas sp. 3diitr2024 | reverse complement strand
CGTGTTGGCTGGCGGCAATGCGTTGCAGATTGCCGAGGCCGCGCAGCAGATCGGGGTGAACGATCTGCGCCAGTCGGCGTTGAAGAAGGCCGCTGCGGGCATCACCAGCCTGGCCGAGATCAACCGCGTTACCGGCGGTGGCTGGCATTCTTGAGGAACTGGCGGCCATGGTGGATCCTCCGCGTACGCTGGCCTTGCTGGAAGTGGCGCAGGCCGGCGCCGCGGTGCCGCTGAAGGCACTGGGCATCGATCCGCTGGTGCACGACCTGCGCTTCGTCGAGGACAACTGGGAATCGCCGACGCTGGGCGCGTGGGGCCTGGGCTGGGAAGTCTGGCTCAACGGCATGGAAGTGACCCAGTTCACCTAC
>NZ_JBHHMJ010000257.1:0-5033 GCF_042136455.1 Stenotrophomonas sp. 3diitr2024 | reverse complement strand
TCACTTTCTTTGCACGAGCAAAGAAAGTGACACCCCTCCGCGGTCGCGGAAACGACTCTCGCCAGGTCGTACCCGGCGCCACCAATGCATCGGCGCGCAAACGAAAACGGCACCCTCGCAGGCGCCGTCTCCATGAACCGCTTTACGCGAAACCTCAGAACTTCGCGTCAAACTCCGCCGCGTAACCGGTGTTCACCAGTACCTTCTGCAGCGACTCGGCCACCTTCAGGTTGCCGGCCACGATCTGGTGGGTCTCCGGGCCACGGTTGTCCATGCGGCCCAGGGTCGCGCCCTTGAAGTCACAGACCTTGCCACCCGCCTCGCGGACCAGTAGCAGGCCAGCGGCGATGTCCCACGCCTTCACACCGGCCTCGAAGTAGGCGTCGGCACGGCCGCAGGCCACGTAGGCCAGGTCCAGTGCCGCCGAACCGGTGCGGCGGATGTCCTCGCCGTGCACCAGCAGGGCGTCGACCGCCTTCAGCTGGGCACTGGCGCGGCTGCGCTCGCGCGGGGCGAAACCGGTGTGGATCATCGTGCCTTCCAGATCCTTGCGGTCGGCCACGCGGATGCGGCGGTCGTTCAACACGGCGCCGGCACCCCGGCTGGCGGTGAACAGTTCATTGCGCAGCGGGTCGAAGATGACCGCGTCGGTCGGCTCGCCGTTCTCTACCAGCGCGATCGACACGCAGTAGTGCGGCACGCCACGCAGGTAGTTGCTGGTGCCGTCCAGCGGGTCGATGACCCACATCTGGCGGCGCTCGCCCTGCACGCCACCTTCTTCACCGAAGATGCCGTAGTCCGGATAAGCGCGCTTGAGTTCCTTGACGATGACCTTTTCCGCGTCCGCATCCACTTCGCTGGCGTAGTCCATCCGGCCCTTCTGCACCACGTTCAGTGCCTCGAGCTTGTTGATGTTGCGCAACAGGACGTTGCCGGCGAGGCGGGCGGCCTTGACCATGACGGTGACGGCGGGTTTCTGCATGGCGTGGGCTCCCGGAAAGGCAGAAGAGATGGACTGGCGGGGGAAAAGAGCGGGTCCGGCGCAGTGGCCGGCCGCACAGTTTACCATTGGTCATCGTCCAGCTCGACCTTTTCCCTGTTCATGTCCCAGTTTCCCGCCGCCACCCGCCTCCGATTCGTCCTGGTCGGTACCCAGCACCCCGGCAACATGGGCGCCGCCGCCCGTGCCCTGAAGACCATGGGCCTGGCCCGCCTGGTACTGGTCGCCCCCGAGAAACCGCTGGACGAGGAGGCCTTCCGCCGCTCTGCCGGTGCCGAAGATGTGCTGGGGGACGCCCCGGTGGTCGCCACCCTGGCCGAGGCCGTGGCCGATTGCCGCCTGGTGCTGGGCTGCACCGCGCGTGCCCGCCGCGTGCAGCTGGAGGAGTACCTGCCGGCCGATGCCGCCGCTCGTGCGGTGGCCAAGGCGGGCGAGGGCGCCGAGGTGGCGCTGGTGTTCGGCCGTGAGCGCACTGGCCTGACCAACGAAGAACTGCAGCTCTGCCACGCGGCGGTGCACATCCCGTCCGATCCGGCGTTCAGCTCGCTCAACCTGGCTGCCGCCGTGCAGGTGCTGGCCTATGAGACACGCATGCAGCTGCTGGGCGCGCAGCCGGCCGCGGACGCCGAGCCCGGTTTCCGCGAACAGGCAGCAAGCCATGAGCAGATGGAGAGCTTCTTCGCCCAGCTTGGCGACACCCTGGACGAGATCGATTTCCACAAGGGCCGCGCGCCGGAATCGGCGATGCGCAAGCTGCGCCGGCTGTTCCTGCGCAGCGAGCCGAGCGAGCAGGAAGTGCGCCTGTTGCGCGGCATCCTTGCCGACACCCAGCGGATGGCGCGGCTGGCAAAGGCGGGCAACAAGGACGGCTGACGACGTTCTCATTTTTTCGGGTAGTCTGTCCGGATACCCAGGGGGGGATGAAGCCTGTGTCGGGTCTGCGAAGGGCAGTGCAGAGGGGACTGCTGAGCCTGGTCATGATCCTGCTGGCCGGGACGGTACATGCAGCAGCGGACCGGGTGCTGGTGCTGGGCCGGATCAGCGATGATCCCAAGGCCCATTACGAGCAGCTGCAACCGTTGCTGGACTATGTGGTGGCACGCATGCACGACGTCGGCATCACCGAAGGGCGGATCCTGATGGCACGCGACCCGCAGCAGATGGCCAGCTATCTGCGGCGGGGGCGGGTCGACTGGGTCACGGAAACGTCGGGTACGGCGGTGGCACTGGGCCAGCGCAGTGGCGCGCGGCCGCTGCTGCTGACCGAGCGCAATGGCGTGCGTGAGTACCAGACCGTGTTCTTCGTGCGTCGCGACAGTCCGATCCAGCGGATCCAGGACCTGCGCGGGCATCGCCTGGCGCTGCAGAACACGGCGTCCACCAGTGCCTACCTGGTGCCGGTGATGACGCTGCTGCAGGAGGGGCTGGCGCCGCAGATCCTGGCCGGTGTGTGGGACGTGCCGGGCCGGGACAGCGTGGGGTACGTGTTCGCACGTAGCGAGTTGAACATCGCCACGTTCGTGCACAAGGGCATGGTCGAAGTGGGGGCGGTGAGCAGCGTGGACTGGAATGACGAGCGACGGATGCCGACGGCATTCCGGCGCGACTTCCGCGAACTGCTGCGCACCGAACCCTACCCACGGGCGGTGGAAATGGTTCGCGCCGACCTTGACCCGCGGGTACGTGACAGGCTGCAGGACGTCCTGCTGCAGGCGGCCAGCGACCCGCAGGCACAGGGGGCGCTGCATCGGTTTTTCGGCACTTCCGGTTTCCACCGCGTCGATGCGCATGCGCAGCAGCGGCTGGATGAATTGAAACAAGGATTGACGCGCGTGCGGATGGAAGTGGAATGAAGTGGCTCGGCTCGGGAATGCAGGCCCGGTTCCTGCTCGCGATGGGCGGGGCGATGGTCGTGGTGGTGGCGATCCTGGCGGTGTTGCTGGGGCGGCAGGCGGCGATGCAGGGCGAGGTGCGCAACCTCAGTGGTGGCGTCATCCATGAACTGTTCGACCGCAGCGTGCGCAGCCGCGGCGAAGCGATGGCGCGCGAGCTGTCCGACGCGCTGGCCAACCCGCTGTACTACCGCGACCTGGACCAGGTCGGTGCGCTGGTGCGCAGCACCGCACGGCAGCCGGTCGTGCGCTATGTGCTGGTGTTCGACGAACGTGGCCGGCTGGTGCATGACGGCTCGATCGAGGTGTCCGGCTTCGGCCAGCCGATGACCGACCCGCTGGCCCCCAAGGCCGCGGTGGCGCAGGCGCTGGTGGTGCAGGAATCGCCCAAGGTACTCGACAACACCATGCCGATCATGGTCGGCAACCAGCGCATCGGCGGCGTCCGCGTCGGCATGGCGCTGGACGAGGTGCAGCAGCGCGAACAGGCCGCCAATGCCACGCTCGGCGAGCGCCTGCAGCAGGTCGGCAGCCGCCACCTGGGCTGGCTGCTGCTGATGCTGGGCCTGCTGGTGGTGATCGGCGTGGTGGTGATCCTGTACGTGCAGCGCACCCTGGTGGCGCCGATCCGGGACCTGGCCGCTGCGGCGCGCCGCATCGAGGCTGGCGACTACCAGGCGCCGCTGGCCGAGAACACCCGCGACGACGAAGTCGGCGAGCTGGTGCGCGGCTTCGCCCGCATGCGCGATGCCATCGCCCGCCATGACCGCGAGGTGCGGCGCATGGCCTATACCGATGCACTGACCGGGCTGACCAACCGGTTGGCATTCAGGGAGGCGCTGGACCATCGCCTGATGGCCGCGCGCGCATCCAATCATCGGCTGGGCCTGCTGTTTGCCGATATCGACGATTTCAAGCGCGTCAACGACACCCTGGGCCATGAGGCCGGTGACGAAGCGCTGTTGCAGTTCGCGCAGCGCATCGGCAGTGCGGTTACCGAGGCCGGTGGCGATGAAGCCCTGCTGGCCCGCTTTGGCGGCGACGAGTTCGTGATCCTGGTCGGTGATGGCGACGTGGCGGCCAACGCACGGCTGCTGGCCGAAGTGCTGGTGCGCGAGCTGGGCAAGCCGCTGGTGGTGCAGGGCCGGGAACTGTTCCTGGGCACTTCGATCGGCGTGACCCTGTTCCCGGATGATGCCGCCGATGCGACCACGCTGCTGAAGAACGGCGACATCGCCATGTACCAGGCCAAGATGGCCGGCAAGAACTGCTACCGCTATTACAGCCGTGCGATGGACCACGCGGTCGAGCGCCGCGTGCACATGGAGCAGGAGCTGCGCGGGGCCTGGGAGCGCGGCGAGCTGCGCCTGGCCTACCAGCCGATCTTCCGCATGCGCGATCGCCGCATGGTCGGCGTGGAAGTGCTGCTGCGCTGGCAGCATCCGACCTTGGGCACGATTCCGCCGTCGGTGTTCATCGAAGTGGCCGAGCAGAGCGGGCTGATCGAGCTCATCGGCCCGAAGGTGCTGCGTGCGGCCTGCATGGAAGCCTCGCAGTGGCCACGCGGGGCGGGCGGCGATGATCTGTTCGTGTCGGTGAATGTGTCGCCGCGGCAGCTGCGCGGCGGTGAACTGCCGGCATTGGTCGCGCAGTGCCTGCACGAGTCCGGGCTGCCGGCGTCGCGCCTGCACCTGGAGTTGACCGAAACCGCGGTGATCGGCGACGAAATGGTTGCCGCGCAGCTGCTGGACAAGCTGCACCGCACCGGCGTGAAGGTCTGGCTGGACGATTTCGGCACCGGCTTCTCCGGTCTCAGCCATCTTCGCCAGGTACCGGTGGACGGCGTGAAGATCGACAAGAGCTTCGTGGCCGACATGCAGCGCGATCCCGACGATCTGGCGCTGACCACGGCGATCATCGCCATGGCCCACGCACTGGGCATCACCGTGGTGGCCGAGGGCATCGAGCAGCAGGCGCAGTTCGAACTGCTGGTGCAGCGCGGCTGCGATCTTGGCCAGGGCTACTGGCTGAGCCACCCGGTGACCGCCACCGAAGTGGTGCGGATGATCGAATCGGGCCTCTGACCGACTGACGTTGTGCCGGGGTCAGATCCCTTTTCCGTCGGAAAAGGGATCTGACCC
>NZ_JBHHMJ010000246.1:0-328 GCF_042136455.1 Stenotrophomonas sp. 3diitr2024 | reverse complement strand
AAACCGAAGGCCGATACCTCGCGCGTGAATGCCTTCGGTGGCGGCAGCTGGAAGGACACGCCCGCGTCGATGAACGTGCTCGAGCGCGATTACCTCGACCGCCGCCAGGTACGTTCGCCGGGTAAGACGGCTGGGCGCGCGACAACCCCAAGAGCGATTTGCGGTCACGGGGGATGCCGACGTGGCGCGGGGGGGTGCCGACCGTTGGTCGGCCGGTGGTACCGGCGGTCACATCTTCCCCGGCCTGGCCGTGGCCCGCGTGCTGCGCGAGCGTGGCGTGCCGGTCACCTGGATGGGCGCCGAAGGCGCGATGGAAACCCGCCTGGTG
>NZ_JBHHMJ010000244.1:0-426 GCF_042136455.1 Stenotrophomonas sp. 3diitr2024 | reverse complement strand
ATCCATGCGTTCACCAAGGCGCTGGCCAGCCAGCTGCTGCCGCGCGGCATCCGGGTCAACTGCGTGGCGCCGGGGCCGGTGTGGACGCCGCTGAACCCCGCCGACAAGCAGGCCGAAGCGCTTCTGCCGCAACGGATTGCGGTAGGCATCCTTGTAGCCGGGATCGCCACTGAAACTGGGCGCGTCGTACCACTCGGTGCGGCGATCGAAGTACCAGCCTTCAGCCGCACCGTTGAACGCCGCCGCATCGGCCAGCGCTGGCAACGCGCGGCCACCGGCCTGCACTGCACGTGGCGCCTGCCGGCTGAGCACGCGCAGGGCCACGATGAGGGTGACGCACTGTGGCTGTCGACGATCGCGGCGGTGGCAGTGATCGCGATCACGCCCCTGTGTGGCGCATTGTCGGACCGCCTCGGACGACGTCCG
>NZ_JBHHMJ010000239.1:0-302 GCF_042136455.1 Stenotrophomonas sp. 3diitr2024 | reverse complement strand
GGCCGCGGCATCCATGCCGCGGACACTCCCGCAACCGGACCCACCCCGCCTTCGACAGTCTTCCGCGATCTTCAGTAGATCCACGCCATGCGTGGATGCTCTTCGTTCAATTCTCGAGAAATTCGAATTCGATGGAGATTGATCAACGCATGGCGTGGATCTACCGTGTCGACCAAGGTCGACACCCACCAACAGCAGCAGAAATCTGTCAGAGGTGGGGCGGTGTCGGAGGGCGGGGTGTCAGCCGCATGGATGCGGCTGCCAAGCCCCCATGGACGGGTTCACGGCGTCCCCGCCCTCCG
>NZ_JBHHMJ010000238.1:0-2760 GCF_042136455.1 Stenotrophomonas sp. 3diitr2024 | reverse complement strand
CCGTTGGCGCCATGGATGGCGCCATCGAGCCCCCAAGGACGGGTTTACGGCGTGTCCTGCGCAGCCCGCCCGGCCTCCCCCAAGCGCATCAACCAAGGCGCGCAAAGCCTCAACCCCGCGCCTTACTCGGATTCACCAGATTCCCGAAGAAGATCGCGTTGATCAGCAGCCGATCCGTCCCGTGCCAGTACTTGCGGTGCGCCGGGTCATCGGCAAACAGCACCACGTTGCCCTGCCCCTGCGCCGACACCAGCAGCCACGCGCTGCCCGCCACCCGCGCACGGTTGCGCTCGGAAAGATAGCCATTCACCCGCGGCGGCGTGTCGATGCGTACCACCGTCGAGAATGGGTTCGCACTCGGCTGCAGCGTCACCGTGTTCTCCTTGTTGATCGCCAGTTGCCGGCGCGGCACGCCGAACGCCAGCGGATGACTGGTGTCCACATCGGCGCTGAGGATGTTGCCGCTGACCCGCTCGATCGCGGCGATGTCGCGCTGGTCGCCGAATGCACGGCGGCTCTCGTCGGCAGTCTCTTCGTCCTTGCCGAGCTTCTCGCCGTCGGCGAGCTTCTGTTCGATCGCCCACTTCGAGGCACTGCCATAGGTCACCAATGAACCACCGGCCTGCACCCAGCGCTTCAGTGCAGCCACCGCCGCGGCATCGACGCCGGTATAGGTGCCACCGGACAGCACGATCGTGGTGTAGCGGTCCAGCGGCACCTTGCCCAGCTGCTGTGGGTCCAGCTTGCTGGCCGGAAGGTGCAGTTGCTGGTCGAGCAGGAACCAGGCAGAACCGATCTCGGTGGCGGCCACGCCCTCACCCATCACCAGCCCAACCGCGGGTTTGCGCAGCGCCTTGACGCCGTCACTGCCCAGATCGATGCCTTCGCGGCTGCGGCCACTGGACAGCGCGTGCACCTGCACACCTGCCTCGCGCGCGGCCGATGTCACTGCCTCAAGCAGCGCCGCGCCCTGCAGCGTTTGCCCGGCAACCGGAATCACCAGGCTGCCGGCGGCGAAGCTGACGTCGCCCTGCGCGGTCGCGGTGGTGAACGGCTGGAATGCCGCACGTGCGCTCACGCCCTTGCCCTGCAGCGCGGCCAGCGCGCGCCCGGCGTTGTAGTCGCGCCAGTCGATCGCGTACGCGAATCCGGCCTGGCCACCCAGCACCGCGCCCTGCTCAGCCGGCAGCGCAGTCACGCGTGCGCCACCCTCGATACGGCTACGGCTGCCGGCGAAAGCCACGCCGTAGGCCGGTGCGATCGCATAGCTGGTGCTGCCGTAGAACACATCCCCCTTGATCGGCGGTGTCTCGGCAAAGATCGAATGCACCAGGCGGAACTGCGCCTGCTGCACCGGCACCACGTAGGCGCTGCCGGCATCGAAGCGCTGCCCATCGACGGTGATTGCACGCTCCAGCGCGCGTACCTCGATGCGATGCAGCAGCAACAGTTCCAGCAGGCGGCGGGTCAGTGCCGGATCATGCACATCACCGAACACGAAGCTCTTCACCGGCTGCTGTGCGGCCTGCTTCAGCGCGCTCTGGAAGAACTGCTTCTGCAGGTCGAACAGGCCGCTGCGCTCAGTTACCGCGCCACGCACCGTGCCCAGCCCGGTGGCGACCTGGTTGCGGATGGTGAACGGGAAGGTCAGCAGGCCGTTCACCGATTCCTGCACGCGGCCACGCGAACTGGCCTGCTCGACGGTAACGCCGACGGCACCATGGAAGTCCGGGTAGGTGGAACCGTACACCGGCGAGAAGTTGTCGAAGTTCTCGCCGGTGTAGTACAGCGAACCCAAGGCATCCAGCGCCTGCGCGTGGTACTTGGCCAGGGTCTTGTTGAATTCATACGACGCCGCCGGAATCAGCGGGCTGTGCATGCTCTTCGGCGAGGGCTCGAAGTAGTAGGTGCTGTCCTTGCCCATTTCGTGGAAGTCGATCTGCACGTTCGGGTACCACTGGTGGAACACCTCCACCTTCGGCCGCGAGTCCTGCTGTGTGAGGGCAAGCCAGTCGCGGTTGAGATCGGTGAAGTAGTGGTTGGTGCGGCCCTGCGGGAACGGTTCGACGTGTTCCTTGTCGGCCGGGTCGGCCGAGGCCGGATCGGAGGCCCAGGCGTTGTGCCAGTTGGCCGCACGATCGCGGCCATCCGGGTTCTGTGCCGGATCGAACAGCACCACCGCGTGCTGCAGCCACTGCTGGGTTTCGGCACTGCGGTTGGCCACCAGGTAGTAAGCAGTCAGCATCGCCGCCTCGGCACTGGACGTCTCGTTGCCATGCACGCTGTAACCCAGCCACACCACCACCGGGCTGTCACCGGCCGCGCTGCGCGGTTGCGCCGGATCGGCCAGGGTCGCGTGCTGTTGGCGCAGCTGTTCCAGCCGCGCGTGATTGCCGGCGGCGGTGACGGTGGCGATCAGCAGCGGGCGGCCCTCGTAGCTTCGTCCGATCTCGCGCACGCTGATCTTGTCCGAGCGTCTGGCCAGCTCCTGGAAATACGCCACCAGTTGGTCGTGCCGGGTGTAGCGGCTACCGATCGGGTAGCCGAGGAACTGCTCCGGTGTCGGCACCGCTGCATCGAAGGCTGCCGCATCCGTGGCCTGCGGGAAGAAATAGGCACTCTGTGCCTGCGCCGGCTGCGGGCAGGACAGTACAGTGGCGGCGGCAAGCAGCAACGGAAGAACGGCACGGCGATGCAAGGACACGGTGACTCCCCAGGAACACAACGGCAGACGGTCGCGCGGCCGGTCCCTTCAGGTGG
>NZ_JBHHMJ010000169.1:0-348 GCF_042136455.1 Stenotrophomonas sp. 3diitr2024 | reverse complement strand
CGAGACTCCTCCGGCCGGCCAGCGCCTGGTGCGCCTGTGCTTCGCCAAGAACGAAGCGACCATGGACGCGGCGATCGAACGCCTGCGGCTGCTGTGAGCGGAGGCGTAGACATGCAGGGCACACGCTCGGCGGCGCGCGGCAATCGCGCTACAGTCGACGCCTCGCCACTCCAGGGAAGACCCGATGCGCTTGTTGCTGCGTGCGTTGCCGTTGCTCAGCGCTGCCACCGGCACCCGCGCGGCAATCCGCGCCCGCGCATCGATCGCATCGGGATAGCACTCGACCTGATTGCGTGCGGCGTAGAACGCTTCGTACGCTGGCTCCAGCAGATCGAGGCTGGCGCCACT
>NZ_JBHHMJ010000234.1:0-6799 GCF_042136455.1 Stenotrophomonas sp. 3diitr2024 | reverse complement strand
GCCGCTGGCCGGCACCCCACAGATCGGGGGCAATGCCGGCCAGCGGCCGGCACTACCGATACGGGCGTCAGCTCGACAGATGCTCGATCGCCGCCACCTTGCCCAGGCGCTCGCCCAGCATCGTCAGCAGCGCCAGGCGGTTGCCACGCAGTGCCGGATCTTCCGCGTTGACCATCACGCCATCGAAGAACGCGTCGACCTGCGGACGCAGGCGCGCCAGGCGTGCCAGCACCGCCACATAGTCCTTCTGGTGCAGGCTGGCGCCGGTGTCATCGATGGCGGCGGTGACCGCTTCGGCCAGCGCGCGCTCGGCATCTTCCTGCAGCAGTGCCGCGTCGATCTGCGCCGGAATCTCGCCCTCGGCCTTGCGCAGGATGTTGCGGATGCGCTTGTTGGCCGCAGCCAGCGCCTCTGCCTCCGGCAGCGCGGCGAAGGTGCCGATTGCATCCAGGCGGCGGTCGAAGTCGTACAGCGAAGCCGGCTTCAGCTCGGCCACGGCGTTGAAGTGCGTGGCCGGCACGCCCTTGTCGCCGTAGTAGCCCTTCAGGCGGTCGAGGATGAAGTCGTACAGCTCGCCGATATCGGCCTGCACGTTGCGCGCGGCCAGGCCGGCATTGGCGCTGGCCATCAGCGCGCGCAGGTCCAGTTCGAAGCCGCTTTCGATGATCGTGCGGGCCAGGCCCAGCGCGTTGCGGCGCAGCGCGAACGGGTCCTTGTTGCCGGTCGGCTTCAGGCCTGCAGCGAAACCACCGGCCAGCGTATCCACGCGTTCGGCGATGGCCAGCACCTTGCCCAGCGGCGACAGCGCGATGTCGTCACCACCGAAGCGTGGCTGGTAGGCCTCGTCGATGGCCAGCGCCACGTCGGCCGATTCGCCACCGGCCACGGCGTAGTGGCGGCCGGCGATGCCCTGCAATTCCGGGAATTCGTTGACCATGCGCGACTGCAGGTCGTTCTTGGCCAGCTCGGCAGCCCGCTTGGCCTGCGCCGGATCGGCACCGACCTGGGCTGCGATCACTTCGGCCAGTGCGGCCACGCGCGCCACCTTGTCGGCCAAGCTGCCCAGCTTGGCCTGGTAGGTCACCGTCTTCAGGCCGTCGCCCATCGACACCAGGCCCTGCTTCAGGTCCTCGTCGAAGAAGAATTTGGCATCGGCGAAGCGCGGGCGGATCACCCGCTCGTAGCCCTTGGCTACTTCGGCCACGTCCTTCGATTCGATGTTGGCGATGCCGATGAACTTCTCGGTCAGCGTGCCGGCGGCATCCAGCACCGGGAAGAACTTCTGGTTGATCTCCATCGTTTCGATCAGTGCTTCCTGCGGCACTGCCAGGAAGGCGCGTTCGAAGCTGCACAGCACCGCCGACGGCCATTCGACCAGGTTCACCACCTGCTCCAGGTTGTCTTCGGTGATGCGGGCGCTGCCACCGGCTCCGGCTGCAGCGGCCTCGACCTCGGCGACGATGCGCGCACGTCGCTCGCTCGGGTCGACCAGCACGAACGCGGCGCGCAGCGCTTCAACGTAGTCCTGCGGCTGCGCCAGCGACACGGCCTGGTCGTGGTGGAAACGATGGCCACGGCTGGCGCGGCCGGCCTGCAGGCCGAACAGTTCGGCCTCGACCACGTTGGCGCCGTGCAGCAGCACCAGCCAATGCGCCGGGCGGGCGAAGCCCCAGGCGTGGTCGCCCCAGCGCATCGGCTTGGGAATCGGCATCGCCGCGATCGCCTCGCGCAGGATGTCCGGCAACAGGCTGGCGGTGCTCGCGCCCGGGGTCACCGCGCGGTGCACGAAGCGCTCGCCCTTGTTGTCGGTGGTCTTCTCCAGCGCGGTCCAGTCGATCCCGGCCTTGGCGGCGAAGCCCTGCAGGGCCTTGGTCGGCTGGCCTTCGGCGTCCAGCGCGATGTTCAGATACGGGCCCAGCACTTCGCTGTGCTGTTCCGGCTGTTCCAGGCCGACGCCCGGCAGCAGCACGGCCAGCCGGCGCGGGGTCGACAGCGGGCGGGCATCGCCCAGCTCCAGCGCGACGCCACGCTTGCGCAGGCCTTCGACAACACCGTCGAAGAACGCCTGGGCCAGGCCCGGCAGCGCCTTGACCGGCAGCTCCTCGGTGCCCAGTTCGATCAGCAGGGGGGACAGTTGGCTCATCGGTTCGATCCTGTGGTGGGGGCGCAGCGCGCAACGCGTCCGGCGCCCCGGGTAGTTGATGAAAAGCGGGACGGTGCAGGAAGGCGGTCAGGCCTTCTTCGCACCCGGGAAGCCCAGCTTCTCGCGCTGCTCGTAATACGCCTTGGCCACCGCCTGGGCCAGCGCGCGCACGCGCAGGATGTAGCGCTGGCGCTCGGTCACGCTGATCGCGCGGCGCGCATCGAGCAGGTTGAAGGTGTGGCTGGCCTTCATCACCTGCTCGTAGGCCGGCAGCGGCAGGCCCACTTCCACCAGCTTCTGCGCTTCACGCTCACAGGCATCGAAGCGGTGGAACATTTCGTCCACGTCAGCGTATTCGAAGTTGTAGGTGCTCTGCTCCACCTCGTTCTGGTGGTAGACGTCGCCGTAGGTCACCGGCTGGCCGTCCGGGCCGTAGGTCCAGACCAGGTCATAGACGTTGTCGCAGTTCTGCAGGTACATGCACAGGCGCTCGAGACCGTAGGTGATCTCGCCCAGCACCGGGCGGCACTCCAGGCCACCGGCCTGCTGGAAGTAGGTGAACTGGGTCACTTCCATGCCGTTGAGCCAGACTTCCCAGCCCAGGCCCCACGCGCCCAGCGTCGGCGATTCCCAGTTGTCCTCGACGAAGCGCAGGTCGTGCACCAGCGGATCGATGCCCAGTGCCTTCAGCGAATCCAGGTACAGCTGCTGGATGTTGTCCGGCGCCGGCTTCATCGCCACCTGGTACTGGTAGTAGCGCTGCAGGCGGTTCGGGTTCTCGCCGTAGCGGCCGTCGGTCGGGCGGCGCGACGGCTGCACGTAGGCCGCGTTCCAGCTTTCCGGCCCGATCGCCCGCAGGAAGGTGGCCGGGTGGAAGGTACCGGCGCCCACCTCCAGGTCGAGCGGCTGGATGAGCACGCAGCCCTGCTGGGCCCAGAACTGGTTCAGGGTCTGGATCAGGCCCTGGAAGGTGATCGGAACGGTCGGGGTCGCGGACATGCGTACGAGTCTTGGCCGGCAAGAGGGTGCGCTAGTATAACGGCCGACCTGCGGGGCATTCCGTACCCGGGAGGAGCAGGCAGATGGAACATCGGCTGCCGGTGGGCACGCCCGGCGAGCCAGGCGGCGTCCCGCTGCCGTGGGGCCGCCTGCATTTCGAGCAGGTGGGTGCGGCGCTGCTGGCCGACGGCCTGGTCGCCGAGCACGAGGGCGAGCGCATGCGGTTTTCCGCACAGGGCGCGCGCAATGCCAGTGAAGTGCACCCGCTGGTGCTGCTGTCCAACCTCAAGCTGGCCACCCGCGACGGCGGCGAACTGACCCTGGAACGCCTGACCGAATGGCTGGCCCAACGCACCGGCAACCGCTACCTGCGCATCGATCCGACCCGGGTCGACGTCGCTGCGGTCACCGCGCTGGTCTCCCACGCCTATGCCCGTCGCCACCGCTTCCTGCCGCTGGCAGTGGATGCCGAACGGGTGCTGGTGGCCACCAGCGAGCCGCTGGTGCAGGAATGGCGCCGCGACCTGCAGCACCTGACACGCCGCCGCATCGAGCTGGCGGTGGTCAATCCGCTCGACCTGCACCGCTACACCATGGAGTTCTACGGGGTGACCCGTTCGGTGCGTGGCGCGCGCGGCGACGTCCGCGGCGAGGCCAACACCACCCTGCCCAGCTTCGAGCAGCTGGTCGAGCTGGGCCGCACCGGCGACGTCAATGCCGACGACCAGCACATCGTGCACATCGTCGACTGGCTGCTGCAGTACGCCTATGAGCAGCGCGCCTCGGACATCCACCTGGAACCGCGCCGCGAGATGGGACGCATGCGCTTCCGCATCGATGGTGTGCTGCACAAGGTGTTCGAGGTGCCGCCGGCAGTGATGACCGCGGTGGTCAGCCGCATCAAGGTACTCGGCCGCATGGACCTGGCCGAGCGCAGGCGCCCGCAGGACGGCCGCATCAAGACCCGCTCGCCGGGTGGCCGCGAGGTCGAGATGCGCCTGTCTACCATGCCCACCGCCTTCGGTGAGAAGTGCGTGATGCGCATCTTCGACCCCGATGCCGCCTTCAAAAGCATCGACCAGCTCGGCTTCAGCCCGCAGGAGGCCGCTGGCTGGAATGCACTGGTCGAGCGCCCGCACGGCATCGTGCTGGTCACCGGCCCGACCGGCTCGGGCAAGACCACCACCCTGTATTCCACGCTGAAGCGGCTGGCCACGCCGGACGTGAACGTGTGCACGGTGGAGGACCCGATCGAGATGATTGCGCCCGAGTTCAACCAGATGCAGGTGCAGGCCAACATCGACCTGGACTTCGCCAGCGGCGTGCGCACCCTGCTGCGGCAGGATCCGGACATCATCATGATCGGCGAGATCCGCGATCTGGAAACCGCGCAGATGGCGGTGCAGGCCTCGCTGACCGGCCATCTGGTGCTGTCCACCCTGCACACCAACGATGCACCGTCGGCGGTCACCCGCCTGCTCGACCTGGGCGTGCCGCACTACCTGCTGGCCAGCACCCTCAACGGCATCCTCGCCCAGCGCCTGGTGCGTACCCTGTGCCCGCACTGCAAGCAGCCGCACACCCTTGGTGCTGCCGACTGGGCGGTGCTCGCTGATAGCCAGGCTGCATATCCAGATGCCGCCACGCCCTGTCGTCCGGTCGGTTGCCTGGAGTGCCGGCGCACCGGATTCCTCGGCCGCATCGGCCTGTATGAGTTGCTGCCATTGGGCTCGCGGCTGCGCGGGCAGATCCGCGCCGACATGGATCTGGCCGGTTTCACCCGTGCCGCGCGCGCTGAAGGGCTGCGAACCCTGCGCCAGGCCGGGCTTGAAAAGGTGGCGCAGGGGCTGACTACAATCGAGGAAGTCCTGTCAGTGCTGCCGCCCCCGGATGAACCCAGCCCCCTTCCTGATCCTTGAAACCGGCCGCCCGGTACCGTCGCTGCGCCGCTACGGGCGCTTTCCGCACTGGATCCGCGTCGCCGCCGGGCTGGAGGAACATGAGACGGTGGTGGTCGATGTCGAACACGGTGGCGCCCTGCCCGATCCGCACGGTTTTGCCGGGGTACTGGTGACCGGTTCGGCCGCCTTCGTTACTGACCACGCCGACTGGAGCGAGCGCAGCGCGGCGTGGCTGCGCCAGACCGCCCACGCTGACCTGCCGGTGTTCGGCATCTGCTACGGCCACCAGCTGCTGGCGCATGCGCTGGGCGGTGAGGTGGCCTACAACCCGGCCGGGCGCGAGTCCGGCACGATCGAACTGGAGCTGCAGCCACAGGCGGCACAGGATCCGCTGTTCCAGGGCCTGCCGCAGCACTTTGCCGCCCACGCCACCCACCTGCAGACCGTGCTGCGCGCGCCCGACGGTGCCGAGGTGCTGGCACGCTCGCCGCTGGATGGCTGCCACGCGTTCCGCTGGGGGCGCCAGGCCTGGGGCGTGCAGTTCCACCCCGAATTTGCCACCCACCACATGCGCGGCTACGTGCGCGCCCGCGCCGACTGCATCGGCCGCCACGGCGGCTGTGCGCGCAGCATCGAGCGCGCAGTCAGCGCCGCACCGCTGGCCCGCCAGCTGCTGCGCCGCTTCGTCCGACAGGCGCGGCTGTCTTCAGCCCAGCCGGCGGCAAAACAGCGATAATCAGCGGCACGGGCAACCGCCCGTCCCCTCCTGTCCTTCCCGGATGTCCATGAAAGAGATTCGCAAGCTGCCGGCCTCGGCGGGCGCCCAGTGGTTGCTGGATACGTTCTCGCTGTATCGGCGTGCGCCGCTGCAGCTGGCCCGGATCGGCCTGGCCTGGCTGCTGGTGAGCTGGGTGGTCACCCTGTTGTCGACGCTGATTCCCGGCGCCGCCGGCATGGCCGTGCAGCTGATGACCCTGGCCATCTCGCCGATCATGTTCGGCGGCATGCTCTACGCCGTGGGTGAGATCGACGAAGGCCGCCCGGGCCTGTCCTCGCACCTGCTGCAGCCGATCCGCGACCACCGCGTCAGCCACCTGCTGGTGCCGCTGGCGATCCAGGTGCTGGCGGTGCTGCTGCTGGGCGCGTTGCTGTTCATGATGATCGGCCGCGAAGGCTTCACCGCCTTCAGCGAGGTCATGACCAAGATGGAAGAGATCAGCCGCAGTGGCCAGCAGATCAAGCCGGACGATGCCGCGGCGCTGGTGGCCAACCTGCCGGCCAAGCGCATCGCGCTGTGGATGCTGCTGGTGTTCCTGAGCGCGGTCGCACTGTCGCTGGCAATGTTCACCCAGCCGGCGCTGGTGGTGTTCGACAAGCAGAGCGGCATGCACGCGCTGCGCCTGAGCCTGCAGGGCTGCATCGAGAACATCGGCGCGATGATCGTGTTCGCCGTGCTCGGCCTGATCGCCGCGTTCTGCATCTACATCCTGTTCGTGATCGTGATCCAGATCGCGATGCTGATCGGTGGCCCGCTGGCCGCCGCCTTCATCGCCCAGCTGGTGCTGACCACGGTGCTGATGCCGCTGTATGTCGGCGCGGTCTATGCCGCGTGGAAGCAGATGTTCGTGCACCGTGGCAGTCGCGCCGCGAAGCTGCGTCGGTTTGAAAAATCTGTTAGACGGCGATGCCAGCCTGCTATTTAGCATCGAATGCATGAAAGAACTGGACGCTTCCCCATGTGGCAAGTGCGGTGGCA
>NZ_JBHHMJ010000228.1:0-347 GCF_042136455.1 Stenotrophomonas sp. 3diitr2024 | reverse complement strand
TGCTTGAGGCAGTGACATCGGCCGCGCGCGAGGCAGGTGTGCAGGTGCACGCGCTGTCCAGTGGCCGCAGCCGCGAAGGCATCGATCTGGGCAGTGACGGCGTCAAGGCGCTGCGCAAACCCGCGGTTGGGCTGGTGATGTGTGAGGGCGTGGCCGCCACCGAGATCGGTTCTGCCTGGTTCCTGCTCGACCAGCAACTGCACCTTCCGGCCAGCAAGCTGCGCAATGACCGGCCGCTGCTTCGTGCGCGTGCACTGGAAGCGGTGAACGTGCTCAAGGCGCAGGCCGGCAAGGTGCCGCTGGATGCCAGCCGGATCGGTGCGGTCGGTTTCTGTTTCGGTGGCACC
>NZ_JBHHMJ010000221.1:0-2416 GCF_042136455.1 Stenotrophomonas sp. 3diitr2024 | reverse complement strand
CGGAGTGCGGGGTGTCAGCCGCATGGATGCGGCTGCCAAGCCTACATGGACGTACTTGCGGCGTCCCCGCACTCCGACACCGCCCCGCCATCCCACGGAATGCGCGCTGTTGCTGTTGCTCCGGCTCTGGCTGTGGCCTCTGAAGGTGCAGGGCGCAGCCCTGCCGAAAAACACACATAAAAAAACAGCAGGCCGAGGCCTGCTGTTTCGGTGTAATGGTGCGCCCGGAGAGATTCGAACTCCCGACCGCCTGGTTCGTAGCCAGGTACTCTATCCAACTGAGCTACGGGCGCCAATTACATAAACTTGTTGTGCCGACTGTGTATGGTGCGCCCGGAGAGATTCGAACTCCCGACCGCCTGGTTCGTAGCCAGGTACTCTATCCAACTGAGCTACGGGCGCGCGGTACACAATCAACTTACTGCCTAATTTTACTGCATTTTCAGCGACGGATGCTGAAAACCTGTCGAGTGGTGCGCCCGGAGAGATTCGAACTCCCGACCGCCTGGTTCGTAGCCAGGTACTCTATCCAACTGAGCTACGGGCGCCCTGCGACAGGAGCGGAATTATGCGGATGTCGGCGCACACCGTCAACAGTTTTGTGAAAATTTTCATCCAACTGAATGAAAAAGCTGTCCGCCACGGCATCCGGTGCCTTGAGCCAGGCGAAGTGATCGGCGCGCGTGCCCAGTTCCTGCGCGGACAGCACGTGCAGCTTCGCGTCCACATTCGGCAGCTTTGCCAGCAACGCCTGCATCGACGCGGCCGGGGCCAACCAGTCGTGTTCCATCAGCACGGCCTGGGCGCTGCCGTGCACGCGCGCCATCTGTGCGTCGAGGTCTTCACCCATGCCCGCGGCGGCGTAGTGGTTGTTCAGGCCGACGCGCGCCCAGTCGGCGATCAGTCCGCGTGCTTCGGTGCCACCGAAGCCGAGACGACGGCCATGCAGCACGCCCTGGCGCTGCGCGATCCACGGCAGGAAACGGTAAACCAGTGGCAGCAGCCAGCCGCGCGGTGGCGGGAATCCACGCCAGAACGGTGAGCCGCTGGCCGCCAACCACAAGTGGTGGAAATGCAGAGGGTTGCGGCCGGCATGCACGCAGGCCAGCTGCCCGCCCAGGCTGTGGCCACCGATGATCCAGGGCAGGGGGCCTGCTTCCTCGTCGGCGGCCGCCATGACCGCTTGGCTGGCCGGCAGATCCCGCTCGAGTACCTCGCGATAGCCCCAGTCGTGCGCGCGCGACGGGCGTAGTGAGCTGCTGCCGTTGCCGCGCCACTCATGCAGGTAGACCGCCACGCCCTTCGCTGCCAGCGCCTGTGCCAGCGGCAGGTAGTGGCGCGCGGCCACACCCAGCGCTGGCAGCCACAACAAGCGGGCGATGGCCTGTGCGGGCATGCAGGCCATCACTTCGTAGCGATGCCCGTCGTTGCACTGCACTGGAAGGAGGGCCGGCGTCAGGTTCATGCGTGCGGTGCAGCGCCGAAGTGGTCGAGCACCAGCACCTCGCTGCGGCCGGGGGCATAGCCCTGCTGCAGGCCGCGCGCAACGTAGTCGATGCCGGCTTCGCAGGCGTTGGCCAGGCTCAGGCCGTTGCACAGCTGCGCGGCGATGGCCGAGGCCAGCGTGCAGCCAGTGCCGTGCGCATCCAGCGGCAGGCGGGCGTGGATGAATTCTTCGCTGCTCACGCCGTCGAAGTAGCGGTCGATCACGCGGTTGCCTTCCTGCAGGTGGCCACCTTTCAGTAGCACCGCACCGGCGCCCAGGTCGAGCAGGGCGGAGGCTACCTGTTCGGCGTCATCGCCGTTCCCGATCTTCCATCCGGCCAGCAGCTCCGCTTCCGGCGTGTTCGGGGTGATCAGCGTGGCCAGCGGGATCAGCCGCTCACGCATTGCCTGCAGAGCGTTGTCTTCCAGCAGGCGCGCGCCGCTGGTGGCGACCATCACGGGGTCCAGCACTACGTGCGGCGGGCGATGGCGCTCCAACGCATCGGCGACGGCATTGATCACCTCGGTGTTGGCCAGCATGCCCAGCTTCACCGCATGGATGTCGAAGTCATCGAAGCAGGCATCCAGTTGTGCACGCAGGAAATCGATCGGCGGCACGTGCACGGCGATGACGCCACGGGTGTTCTGTGCGGTCAGTGCGGCGATCGCGGAGAGCCCGTGCACGCGATGTGCTGCAAAGGCCTTCAGGTCGGCCTGGATGCCTGCGCCACCGCCGGAGTCGGAGCCGGCGATGGTGAGGGCAGATACGGGAGTGGTCGGGCTCATCCAGCGATTGTGCCGTGGTCCGGCAGGGGAAGGTAGATCCACGCCATGCGTGGATGCCGGCGTTGAATTCCGCTTCGACCAGGACATTACCGGCCTGGAGTTCGATGGCGACCGCATCACCGGCGTGCGCATCGACGGCAAGCTG
>NZ_JBHHMJ010000168.1:0-321 GCF_042136455.1 Stenotrophomonas sp. 3diitr2024 | reverse complement strand
GCGTATTCGCTGGAAGGTGGCCTGGCTGTGCTGCGCGGCAATCTGGCCGTCGATGGCTGCGTGGTGAAAACCGCCGGCGTGGACGAATCGATCCATGTGTTCGAAGGCCCCGCACGCGCTGCACGTGTCGCTGCCCCTGGTCGCGCTCCACTGGCATGTCGAGAATGCCGAACAGGCGCTCGGCAGCAGAGACACCGCGCGAAATCGACGTCTGGTTCCGCTGGCATGACATCCATGGCGAGGAGCCGTGGTGGGAGCAGGCGTTCTCCGACGATGCCGGCGCGCACTGGGAAGTGAACTGGCGCAACTGGTTCCGCCGCA
>NZ_JBHHMJ010000209.1:0-8109 GCF_042136455.1 Stenotrophomonas sp. 3diitr2024 | reverse complement strand
GCCGCTGGCCGGCATCCGCTGGATCGCCTATCGAGCGCAGATGCCGGCCAGCGGCCGGCACTACCCAGCAAAGAGGCCCTTCGGGGCCTCTTCGCGTTTTCCCTACGGCGGGGTATGCTGCAATGACCGGCCGTTGTCGATACGCTCAGGGCCGGAACCTAATACATCACGATTCCTGGAGGGGGAATATGAGTCTGGATCGTCCCTGGCTGCAGAGCTATCCGAAAGGCGTTCCCGCCGAGATCGACGTCAACGAGTTCCATTCGGTAGCTTCGGTCTTCGACGCTTCCGTCGCGAAATTCCGCGACCGTCCCGCCTACTCCAGCTTCGGCAAGGTCCTCACCTATGGCGAGACCGACGCGCTGGTCAATCAGTTCGCGGCCTACCTGCTGGGAGAGCTCAAGCTCAAGAAGGGTGACCGCGTCGCCCTGATGATGCCCAACTGCCTGCAGTACCCGGTGGCCACCTTCGGCGTGCTGCGCGCCGGCCTGACCGTGGTCAATGTCAATCCGTTGTACACCGCGCGCGAGCTCAAGCACCAGCTGATCGATGCCGGCGTGACCGCACTGGTGGTGGTCGACAACTTCGGCGACACCGTCGAGCAGGTCATCGCCGATACGCCGGTCAAGCACGTGATCACCACCGGCCTGGGCGACCTGCTTGGCGCCAAGGGCGTGATCGTCAACTTCGTGCTGAAGTACATCAAGAAGATGGTGCCCAACTACCATCTCAAGGGCGCGGTGCGCTTCCGCCAGGCGCTCAAGATCGGCAGCCGCCACAGCCTGCCCAAGGTCGAGATCGACCACGACGACATTGCGTTCCTGCAGTACACCGGCGGCACCACCGGCGTGGCCAAGGGCGCGATGCTGACCAACCGCAACCTGATCGCCAACATGCAGCAGGCCTCGGCCTGGATCAGTGCGTCGGGCATCGAGATGGGCAAGGAGTGGATCATCACCGCCCTGCCGCTGTACCACATCTTCGCACTGACCGCGAACGGGCTGGTCTTCATGAAGTTCGGTGGCTGCAACCACCTGATCACCAATCCGCGTGACATGAAGGGCTTCGTCAAGGAGCTCAAGTCGGTGCGCTTCACCGCCATCACCGGCGTCAACACGCTGTTCAATGGCCTGCTCAACACCCCCGGCTTCGACACGGTCGACTTTTCTTCGCTGAAGGTCACCCTGGGCGGCGGCATGGCGGTGCAACGCGCCGTGGCCGAGCGCTGGAAGAAGGTCACCGGCGTGACCCTGGTCGAGGCGTATGGCCTGACCGAGACCTCGCCGGCGGCCTGCATCAACCCCCTCACCCTGACCGAATACAACGGCTCGATCGGCCTGCCGATCCCGTCCACCGATGCCTGCATCAAGGACGACAACAGCGCCATTCTGCCGCTGGGCGAGGTCGGCGAGCTCTGCATCAAGGGCCCGCAGGTGATGAAGGGCTACTGGCAGCGCCCGGAGGAAACCGCCAAGGCGATCGATGCCGACGGCTGGCTGCATACCGGCGACATGGCGAAGATGGACGAACACGGCTTCTTCTACATCGTCGACCGCAAGAAGGACATGATCCTGGTGTCCGGCTTCAACGTGTATCCGAATGAAGTCGAGGACGTGATCGCGATGATGCCGGGCGTGCTGGAAGTGGCTGCGGTCGGCGTGCCGGACGACAAGTCCGGCGAGGTGGTGAAGGTGGTCATCGTGAAGAAGGATCCGAACCTGACCGCCGAAATGGTCAAGGAGCATGCCCGGGCCAACCTGACCGGCTACAAGCACCCCAAAATCGTCGAATTCCGAAAGGAGCTGCCGAAGACCAATGTCGGCAAGATCCTCCGTCGCGAACTCCGCGATACGCCCGCCCAGTAAGGGTTTTCGGCAATTTGAACGGTACCGGGCCCGGGGCGGAAACGTCCTGGGCCCTTTCGCATGCGACGCCCCTGAGGCGGTGTAGCATCGCCGCGTGTGTGGACCGTTCGGCCCGCCGGCCACCCACCTGACACTGCGGGCCGCATGCCGAGGACCCTTCCATGAGTACCATCGAAAAGCTGCCCTCAAGCGGCTCGCCTTTTGCCACCATCCGTACCGAAGACAGTGCCGACGGCACTGCCCACTGGCTGTTCATGCATGCCGATGCCGCCACCGGCATCCGTCCCTGCTGCCGCAAGGACATGCTCGACGAGATGTGGAGCTACATGGCGGCCATCACCCGCAGCCCTGCCGAGCGCCACAGCGGCACCCTGCGGCATTTCGTGCTGGCCTCCGATGCCGTCGCCTACAACCTGGGCGGTGACCTGGACCTGTTCACCCGCCTGATCCGCGAAGGCAACCGCGACCTCCTGTTGAGCTACGCCCAGCGCTGCGTTGAGGGCGTGCACCACCTGCATACCGGGTTCGGCGGCGATGTCCGTTCGATCGCCCTGATCCAGGGCGACGCCCTGGGCGGTGGCCTGGAAATGGCCCTGGCCTGCCACACCATCGTCGCCGAGGAAGGCAGCGGCCTCGGCCTGCCCGAAGTTCTGTTCGGCCTGTTCCCGGGCATGGGCGCCTACTCCTTCCTGTGCCGCCGGGTGTCACCACACCTGGCCGAGAAGATCATCCTCGACGGCCGGGTCTACAGCGCCGAGGAAATGCATGCGATGGGCGTGGTCGACGTGCTGGTGAAGAAGGGCGAAGGCCGGGCGGCCGTCGAGGAACTGATCCGCCAGCAGCAGCGCACCCCGCAGTCCTACCTGGCAATGAACGCCGCACGCAGCATTGCCCAGCCTGTCAGCTATGACGAACTGTTGGAGATCACCAAGGTATGGGTCGATTCCGCCCTGGCCCTCGGCGACCGCTCTCTGCGCACCATGGATCGCCTGATCAAGGCCCAGACCCGTCGCGCCAGTCTCGACGCGGCCTGATTCATCCCTCCCCCAGGATGGGTTCAAGCCCGGTTGGCCACCGGGCTTTTTTTATGGGCCTTGCCGTGGTTCAGCGCGCCTCGCCATCGTCAGCAGCGCCACGCAGGCGGCGTTCGGCCCGCGCCTCCAGTGCACGCCGGCCTTCCTTGATCGCTTCCTGCAGGATGCCCAGGCGCTGGCGCCATTCGGTCTTGAGCTGCCAGTCAGCCATCCGCATCAGCTCGCCGGCACGGTTCGACGCGCGCATCAGGCCAAGGTTGCTGGCCACACCCTTGATCGCATGGGATTGTTCGCGGAACACATCCCACTGCGTGGTCTCGCCGGCCTGCTCGGCCTTGCCCATGCAGCTCGCCACGTCCTCCAGGCACTGGCGGATGAACTCACGTTCGAAGCCCTCGCCCATCCCCAGCGAGGCCAGCTCGTCCAGCACGCTGCTGTCGAGCACCCCATCCTGCAGGGCCATCGGTCGCACCACCGGTGCGGCCATGGTCTTCAGCTGGGCGTTGCTGGCGATCTCGGCCAGGGTATCGAGCAGGCGCACCGCCACCACGGGCTTGGCCAGGAAAGCATGCGCCCCAGCCTGGGTGCAGCGCTGGATCGCCTCGGGCGTGACATCGGCGCTGAGCACCAGCACCGGCGTGCGCGGACCGCCGCCGGCCTGCATCACCCGCAACTCCTTCAGCATGTCCAGCCCACTCATGCCCGGCATGTGCAGGTCGACGATGACCGCATCGAATTCACTGTCGGCCAGCGCATCCAGCACTGCCTCACCGCCGTCCACGCACAGCACGCGATGCCCGGCCTTCTGCAGCAGGCGCTGCAGGACCATGCGGTTGGCCTCGTGGTCGTCGGCCACCAGGATCTGCATGCTGCGCACGCGGGCGCGATGGCGCAGGAACGGGTCGGCAAATGCGATCACGTTGCCACCCGGCCCCGCGTCGTCGTCGCCGGTCAGGCTCGGTACCGCACCCGGCACCTGCGGCTGCGGCGGCGCGAACGGCAGCTCGACCCAGAAATGGCTGCCGCGCGGCGGGTTTTCCAGATAACCGATATCGCCGTCCATTGCTTCGACCAGGCCCTTGGCGATGGTCGTGCCCAGCCCGGTGCCCTCGTGGCGACGCGCCATGCTGACGTCAGCCTGCTCGAAGGCATCGAACAGCCGCGCACGCATGGCCGGCGCTACACCGATGCCGGTGTCGAGGATGTCGAAGCGCAGCCGCACCGCGCCACTGGTATCGGCCTGCACCACGCTGACACGGATTTCGACCCGGCCGTGATCGGTGAACTTGACCGCGTTGCCGGCCAGGTTCAGCAGGATCTGCCGCAGGTGGCCGACGTCTCCGCGCACGCGGGGCGGCACACCATCGGCGACCTTCACCCGGTAATCCAGGCGCTTGGCCTTGGCCTGCGGCAACAGGATCAGCCCGATCGCCTGGATCACGTCGGCCACGGCGAAGTCTTCGGCCACCACGCGCAGCTTGCCGGCCTCGATGGCCGAGATGTCCAGCACTTCCTCCACCAGCGCCAGCAGGCTGCGCGACGACGCCTGGATGGTGTTGAGGCACTCGCGCTGCTCATCGTCCAGACGCGTGGTCGCCAGCACTTCGGTCATGCCGTTGAGGCCGTTCAACGGCGTGCGGAACTCGTGGCTCATGTTGGCCAGGAAACGGCTCTTGGCCTCGCTGGCACGGCGCGCCTCGGCCATCGCCTCGGTCAGCTGCCGCAGCAGTGTCGAGAAGTACAGCGGCACCGCCGCCAGGCCGAGCCAGAGGCCGATGGCCAGACGGAAATTCTGTTGCCAGTAGGGCGTCAGCAGCACCGTGCAACCGAAGCTCACCATCGCCATCGCCACCGCCACGTACAGGTAGTGGTTGCCGAAGCGCATGCCGTTGCCGACTGTCACCCACATCACCACGATGTAGACCCAGGCCAGCGGCTCGCCCATCTGCACCATGCCGGCAGCGATCAGGCCATAGTCGGCGAGCATGCCCAGCACGCGGCGGGGATCGGAACGCGCCGGCCGCCACAGCAGCCAGCCGAACAGCAGCAGCGACAGGCTCAGGCCGGTCAAGACGATCGCCAGCACGCCCACGTACTGCGTATGCGGCAGATCGTGGCGCGGCGCCGGCAACAGCACGTAGGCCAGGATCAGGCTGATCAGGACAATACGGACGATCTGCTGGCCGTGTTCGCTGTCCTGGCGCTGGGACAGGCGCAGCCGCAGCTGCGACAACAGCCGTTTCACGCGCCCAGCCCCGGGCGCGCGGACGCCATCGAATGCTCGGCGCAGATCTGGTCCAGCTGTTCGCGGCCGCGCAGCAGCGCGTCCACGCATCGGGGATCGAACAGCCGGCCACGCTGGGCGTAGAGATAAGCCAGGGTGGCTTCCATGGTCCATGCTTCCTTGTACGGACGAGGCGAAATCAGGGCGTCGAAGACATCGGCGACAGCCACGATGCGCGCTTCCAGCGGAATCGCATCGCCGACCAGCCCATCGGGATAGCCGCTGCCATCGTAGCGCTCATGATGACGCAGTGCGATCAAGGCGCCAACCTGGATGAAACGATTCTGGCTGCCGCTCAGCAGTTCATGGCCAATCCGCGGGTGCCGGCGCATGATCGCCAGCTCCTCCTCGTTGAGCTTGCCCTGCTTGAGCAGCACCGCATCGGGAATGGCAATCTTGCCCATGTCATGCAGCGGCGCAGCCATTTCGATCAGGCGCACGTCCTCCTCGGGCAGCCCGAGCTGGTCGGCGATCAGGCCGGCCACGCGCGCCATGCGCTCCAGATAGGCACTGGTGCCTGCATCACGGAACTCGATCGCCCGCGCCAGCCGCGACAGCGTTTCGCGCTCCCGCTCTTCGACCTCATGCATGCTGGCCAGCAGGCGCTGCTCCAGCGACAGCGCCCGTTGCTTCACGTTCTCGGTCTGTTGGCGCAGCTGCAGCAGGTTGTAGCAGCGCGCACGCAGTTCGCGCGGGCGGATCGGCTTGACCAGGAAGTCGATGACCCCTGCTTCCAGTGCCGCCTGCCGGATCGGCTCGTCACCGACCACGGTGATCAGGATTACCGGAATGTCGCGGTGCTTGGGCAGCCGACGGAAACGGCGAGCGAATTCCAGCCCATCCATCTCCGGCATGCGGTAATCGAGCAGCAGCAGGTCGACCGGATGGGCTTCACACCAGGCCAATGCGGTCAGCGGATCGCCGAAGTCATACACGCTCAGTTCCGGCGCGATGTCTTCGATGACGTGACGCAGCATCGTCCGGGCGGAAGTCTGGTCATCAACGATGACGATATTCAACGCGTACTCTGCCTGGTTTTTCGACCACGCTGGATCATCAGCAGGCGAGGATACTCTGCCGCTGCGAACGCTCGCACCCTGCATCGGCCTGACTCCCGTGTCGTGCATCCCGATTCATGATCGTCATCACAATGCGAAGCGGACTCCCCACACCGTGCCCTCCCCTAACGCCGATCAAGCCATAGCAGGCGTCAAGGTAGTGCAATTACGATACGCCGAGTGCGGGACGCGTCAATCGCGCCGTCTCGTTTCGGGACGGCGCGCACAATCGGGAGTCAAAAAGGTGACTTACTGCTCCGGACGCATGTACGGGAACAGCAGCACATCGCGGATCGAGCTGCTGCCGGTCAGCAGCATCACCAGACGATCGACGCCGATACCCAGGCCGCCGGTCGGGGCCATGCCGTACTCCAGCGCACGGATGTAGTCGGCGTCGTAGTGCATGGCCTCGTCGTCGCCACCTTCCTTCGCGGCCACCTGGGCCTGGAAGCGCTGGGCCTGGTCTTCCGGGTCGTTCAACTCGGAGAAGCCATTGGCCAGCTCCTTGCCGTTGACGAACAGCTCGAAGCGGTCGGTGTAGCCCGGATCATTGTCGTTGGCACGGGCCAGCGGCGAGACTTCCACCGGATGGTCGGTGATGAAGGTCGGCTGGATCAGGGTGTGCTCGACGGTGGCCTCGAAGATCTCAAGCAGCAGCTTGCCCCAGCCGTAGGACGGCTTGACGCGGATGTTCAAGCGCTCGCAATGGCGCAGCAGCGCGTCACGGTCGGTGCAGTCGGCAACCGAGATTTCCGGGTTGTGGTGGCGCACGGCTTCGTCCATGCGCCAGCGGCGGAACGCCGGGCCCAGGTCGATCTTCGCCCCGTCCCACTCGACCTCGGTGCTGCCGTTGACTGTCCTGGCCACGTCACGGATCACGCCTTCGGTCAGGTCCATGATCTCGTTGTACGTGGCATAGGCCTCGTACAGCTCCATCATGGTGAATTCCGGATTGTGGCGGGTGCTGACGCCTTCGTTGCGGAAGTTGCGGTTGATCTCGTACACGCGCTCCAGGCCGCCCACCGTCAGGCGCTTGAGGTACAGCTCCGGCGCCACGCGCAGGTACAGGTCCAGGTCCAGCGCGTTGTGGTGGGTGGTGAACGGCTTGGCCGCCGCGCCGCCGGGGATGTAATGCATCATCGGCGTCTCGACTTCCAGGAAGTCGCGGTTGTCCAGCCACGCACGCATGGCGCGGATGATCTTCGAGCGCTTGATGAAGACCGCGCGCGACTCCGGGGTGACGATCAGGTCGACGTAACGCTGGCGGTAACGCTGCTCGACGTCGGCCAGGCCATGCCACTTGTCCGGCAACGGACGCAGCGACTTGGTCAGCAGGCGGATCGACTCGGCCTTGACCGACAGCTCGCCGGTCTTGGTGCGGGTCAGGCCACCTTCTACGGCGATGATGTCGCCCACGTCCCAGCCCTTGAACGCGGTGTAGGCATCGCCCAGCACGGCCCCCTGCAGGAACAGCTGGATGCGGCCGGACTCGTCCTGGATCTGCGCGAAGCTCGCCTTGCCCATGATGCGCTTGGCCATCAGGCGGCCGGCCATCTTCACCTGGCGGCCGTTGCCTTCCAGCGCCTCGGCGGTCCACTGTTCGGCATCGGCGAATTCGTCGTGCAGGCGGCCGGCGAAGTCCTCACGACGGAAATCGTTCGGGTACGCGATGCCCTGCCCACGCAGCGCTTTGAGTTTCTCACGGCGCTCGGCGATCAACTTGTTCTCGTCGACGGGGGGGGTATCGGTAGCTTCGCTCATGGATCTGCGGGAATCGTGTAGTGAGGGGGGATGCTGCGCCCGGCACAGCCGGTTGCCCAGCATACCAAAACCGCCCTGCCCCGGCCTGGAGAGGGGGGGGGGGGGGG
>NZ_JBHHMJ010000189.1:0-4677 GCF_042136455.1 Stenotrophomonas sp. 3diitr2024 | reverse complement strand
CATGCTCGGCTGGCTTTTTCTGGAGACGCAGCCGAGCATGGGCTCGGCTCTACACACAGCGTTACGTCCCCACGTGCACGCGGTTCGCCTGCTCGGCCAGGCCCAGGTGATCGAGCGCGATATCCAGCGCCAGCACATAACTCTGCGCGCCATACCCAGCAGCGATGCCCAGGCGCTGGCCGACACCGGCCGGCAGGCACGGTTCGGCCACTGCGCCGTCGTCATGCACCTCTACGTACGCGTTGTGCAGATAGGGCAGCAGCCGCTGCAGGCGCAGGCTGTTGGCACATGCGCCCGGATCGAGCAGCGTCACCTCACCGCGGCTGTGATCGGCCACACGCAGCGCATCGAGCAGTTCCTGTTCCGAGCCACAGGCACGGATCGCCACGCTGGTTCCGGCGTCGATCGCGCGATGCACCAGCGACTTCAGTACCGGCGCCGGCAGCGGCATCGCGGTGCGGATCAGCGCGCCGGCCGCTTCCGGGCCGCGGATGATGAAGATCGACATGGCTCAGCCCTCCTGCGCCAGGCGACGGCCAACGATGGCCAGCGACAACGGGTAACCGGCCTGCTGGCTGCGCTGGTCGACCACCACGGCGGCCGGACCGTGCTGCAGGCGCAGACGTGCATCCAGGCCCGGCTCGCTGGGAGCCTGCAGTTCGATGTACTGCGCCGGCAGCCGTTCCAGTGCTGCCTGCAGCGCGCCACCTTCGGCCTGCCATTGCGCTTCGTCGGCGGTACCGACATCCAGCAGTACCCAGTCGGCGGAGCGCGCCTGCGGCTGGCACAGGCACTGGCGTACCTCGGACAGGCTGGCGCAGTCGCTGCACAGCACGCGATGGCCGGCCAGCTGTGCCGGCAGTTGGGGACGCGGTGCCGACGAAGAGGCGTGGCGGATCACCAGGAGGGTCATACAACACCTTGCGGAATGCGCCGTGTGGCGCGGTGGGCACACGATGCGCGTGCTGCCCGTAAAGGTGCGATGCCCGCGGCCGGGCCGGGGCGTAAAACCTGCGTAACCCCTTTTGCAGCGCCAGGGTTGCCAGGACTGGGGCGCAGAGCAGCCGAGCGTAGGCTCGGCTCTACAGGAGCGCGGCGCGGGAACCTCTTGCGCCCGGATGTGGTCTGATGCAGCCACCACCCAACCGGAGCCTGTCATGGATGCTGTTGCCCGTCCCCCCTTTTCCCAACGCGCCGTGGCCTGGCTGAAGAAGGAAGCATTGCCGCTGCTGGTGATGCTCGGCCTGCTCGCCGCCGCCCGCGATACCCTGGCCAACCATTACGTGGTGCCAAGTGGTTCGATGCAGCCGACCCTGCAGCCCGGCGACCGGGTGGTGGTGGACATGCGCGCCTACGGTCTGCGTCTGCCATTCACCAACACGGAACTGATGGCGACCGGCACCCCGCAGCGTGGCGAGGTGGCGGTCTTCGACTCACCGGCCGACGGCACCCGCCTGATCAAGCGCGTGGCGGCGGTGGCCGGTGACCATGTGCAGATGCGCGAAGGCCATCTGAGCATCAACGGGCAGCCGCTGCAGATGGCCGACCTGCAGGACGTGGAAGCCTTCGGCGAGCGACGTGCCCGCCTTGATCTGGACATGGGCGGCGGTCCGGACATCGCCGACCTGGTGGTGCCGGCTGGCAAGGTGCTGGTGCTGGGTGACCACCGCGGCAACAGCTTCGATGGCCGCTTCTTCGGCTTCGTCGACGCCGACAAGCTCTACGGCCGCGCGGTGGCGGTGTACTACCGCCGGGGCGACGGCTTCGAGTGGCAGCGACTGTAAGCTGAATTGATACTTCTCGTATATCAATCATGACCTATCAGGTTATGGATCGACTGGATAGACGGGCCTAGTCTGAGGCCCGTTCCCTCCCGCGCTTGGCCGCCCCCACCGGCCCATCGATCCCATGACTGGCGAAACCGCGGCGGCCGTCGAACGCCGCCCCCCCACTGTCGACCCCAGCGCCGAGACCCGCATCCAGCAGGGCACACCGGCCTTTCGTCGCACCGCGCTGGCACTGTTCCTGGCCGGCTTTTCCACCTTCGGCCTGCTGTACACGGTGCAGCCGCTGCTGCCTGAGTTCAGCCGCCATTTCGGCGTGTCCGCCGCCGGCAGCGCCATGTCGTTGTCGCTGACCACCGGCACCTTGGCCGTGGCGATGCTGCTGGCTGGTCTGCTGTCCGATGCGGTCGGCCGCCGCCCGTTGATGATCGTCGCGTTGCTGGCCTCGGCCATGCTGTCGCTGAGCTCGGCGCTGGTGGATGACTGGACCACGCTGCTGGTATTGCGCACGCTGCTCGGCCTGGCGCTGAGCGGCGTGCCGGCGGTGGCGATGACCTACCTGGTCGAGGAAATGGACAGCCGTGCGCTGGGCCTGGCGATGGGCCTGTACATCGGCGGCAATGCCATCGGTGGCATGAGCGGGCGCCTGCTGGCCGGCATCATCGCCGACCACTGGGGCTGGCGCTGGGGTATCGGCGTGGTCTCGATCATCGCGGTGGCCAGCACGGTGCTGCTGTGGCTTCAGCTGCCGCCGTCGCGCCACTTCCATCCCCGTCGTGACGGCCTGCGCCAGTTGCCGTCGCGCTGGCGCATGCTGTTCGCCGACCCGGGCCTGCCGTGGCTGTTCGCCACCTCGTTCGTGCTGATGGGCGTGTTCGTCACCCTCTACAACTACCTGGGCTACCACCTGCTGGCGCCGCCCTACCACCTCAGCCAGACCGTGGTCGGCCTGATCTTCAGTGTCTACCTGGTGGGCACCTTCAGTTCGGCGTGGATGGGCCAGCAGGCAACGCGCTACGGGCGCGGCCGCATCCTGTCGATCTCGTTCGCGTTGATCGGCGCCGGCATCGCACTGCTGGCAATGCCGTGGCTGAGTGCGATGGCACTGGGTATCGCACTGGTCACGTTCGGCTTCTTCGGCGGCCACTCGGTGGCCAGCAGCTGGGTTGGCAGCCGCGCCGGTACGATGCGCGCCGAAGCCTCGGCGATGTACCTGTTCGCCTACTACCTCGGGTCCAGCGTGCTGGGCGGGGTCGGTGGCCTGGCCTATGCGGCCTGGGATTGGCTGGGTGTGTGCCTGTTCGCTGCCGTGCTGACCCTGATCGGTGGTGGCATCGTCTGGGCACTGCAGCAGCGCGCGCCGCAGCCGGTCACCGCGTGACCCACCGCGTACGGTAGTGCCGGCCGCTGGCCGGCGCTACCGTTCGGGTTCCGGCTCCATCGGCACGATTGCCGCCTCACCGTCTTCAGCCCCCGGCGAACGCACATCTGCAGTGCGTGCACGAGGACCTCGCGGCATGTCCAGCTCGTCTGCATGCTGCAGCCGCGCACGCAGCTGCGGCAGCGAGTGCGGATGCTCACGCGCGAGGAAATCGAGCATGCGCTCGCGTACCAGGCAACGCAGGTCGAACGCGTCGCCGGAGCTGCGCGCACTCACCAGCAGGCGCACCTGGATCGCGCGCTCGCTGGTTTCGGTCACCTGGGTCACGCAGACCCGGCCATCCCACAACGCTTCGCCCCGGCAGATGCGCTCCAGTTCAGCACGGATCGCCGCAATCGGGGCACGATAATCCAGCCACAGGAAGGCTGTGCCGAGCAGGTCAGCGCTACGCCGCGTCCAGTTCTGGAAGGGGTTCTCGATGAACCAGGTCAACGGCACCACCATCCTCCGCTCGTCCCAGATGCGTACCACCACGTAGCTGCTGCCGATCTCCTCGATGCGTCCCCACTCGCCCTCGACGATCACCACATCGTCCAGCCGGATCGGCTGGGTCACTGCAATCTGCAGGCCAGCGATCAGGTTGCCGAACACTGGCTTTGCGGCGATACCGGCCACCAGGCCGATGAGGCCCGCCGAGGCCAGCAGCGCGGTGCCGATCTTCTGCACCATGGGGAAGGTCAGCAGCACCAGCGAAGTGCCCAGCACGATGATGCCGCCCATCAGCACGCGGCTGAGCACCCGCGTCTGGGTCTGGATGCGGCGCGCTTCCAGATTATCGGAGACATCGATGGGATGGCTGCGCAGGATGGCCCGCTCACCCGCTGCCACTGCGCGTACCAGCAACCAGATGAAGCAGGCGGTCAGTGCGATATGCAGCACCCGTTGCAGGTTGCCCAGAAGGGGATCCTGCAGCGGCGTGGCCTGCAACGCAGGAATCAACAGCAGCAGCGGCCATGCGGTGGCCATTGGCAGCCCGAGCACACGCCCGATGCGCGCGCGCCGCCGATCACGCCCTTTCAGCCGATGATAGATCCACAGGATCAGCCACGCGCCGATACCGCCCACCACCACGGCCAATCCCAACGGCCATGCGTAGGCCTGTGCGCTCTGCCAGTGCACCCTTGTCACCTCCAGTCGAACCGCCAAGTGGACAGCCTCGCGCATGGCACATGAGCGTCACGTCAGTCGTTTGTAAGGAGGGTGTTGGTCGGCAGGGCTTGCAGCCCTGCACCTGCGGTAGTGCCGGCCGCTGGCCGGCAACCTCAACAGCAACAGCCGAAGCAGAAGCGGGTTTGCTGTGGGATGGCGGGGTGGGTCCGGTTGCGGGGGGCGCTGCAAGTACCCCTCCGGGGCCCGGCCCAGCCGCTGGCGGCTGTGCGTTCGGGCGCTTGCGAAGCAGTGCTTCGCAAGCAAAGCGCCCTCACCCATGTAAGCTCGGTCGCCGCATCCATG
>NZ_JBHHMJ010000180.1:0-3295 GCF_042136455.1 Stenotrophomonas sp. 3diitr2024 | reverse complement strand
ACTGAGACCCGGCCCCGGCCGGGTCACGTCGTTGCGGGCATGCGATAATCTGCGGTTCCCCTCGGATCCACCCGCGACCATGACCCGTACCGCGCTCGTCACCACCGCCCTGCCCTACGCCAACGGCCCGCTGCACCTGGGCCACCTGGTCGGCTACATCCAGGCTGACATCTGGGTACGTGCGCGGCGAATGAGCGGCGGCAGGACCTGGTTCGTCTGCGCCGATGACACTCACGGCACACCGATCATGCTGGCCGCGGAAAAGGCCGGGGTCACCCCGGAAACCTTCATCGCCAACATCCAGGCCAGCCACGAACGTGACTTCGCCGCCTTCGGCGTGGCCTTCGACCACTACGACTCGACCAATTCGGCGGCCAACAAGGCGTTGACCGAGCAGTTCTACCTGAAGCTGGAAGCGGCCGGCCACATCAGCCGCCGTTCGGTCGCGCAGTTCTACGACCCGGCCAAGGGCATGTTCCTGCCCGACCGCTACGTCAAGGGCATCTGTCCGAACTGCGGCAGTCCCGACCAGTACGGCGACAACTGCGAAGTCTGCGGCGCGACCTACGCACCGACCGACCTGAAGGAACCGCGTTCGGTCATCTCCGGTGCCACGCCGGAAATGCGCGATTCGGAGCACTTCTTCTTCGAGGTGGGTCACTTCGATGCGTTCCTGCGCGAATGGCTGGCCGGCGATGTCGCCCTGCCGGGCGTGAAGGCCAAGCTGGGCGAGTGGCTCAATGCCGAGGGTGGCCTGCGCGCGTGGGACATCTCGCGCGATGCGCCGTACTTCGGCTTCCAGATTCCCGGCCAGCCGGGCAAGTACTTCTATGTCTGGCTGGATGCACCAATCGGCTACCTGTCCAGCTTCCAGACCCTGTGCGGCAGGATCGGTGAGGACTTCGAAGCGCACCTGCGTGCCGGCACCGCCACCGAACTGCACCACTTCATCGGCAAGGACATCGTCAACTTCCATGGCCTGTTCTGGCCGGCGGTACTGCACGGAACCGGCCACCGCGCGCCGACCCGCCTGCACGTCAACGGCTACCTGACCGTGGACGGCGCCAAGATGAGCAAGTCGCGCGGCACCTTCGTGATGGCCCGTACCTTCCTCGATGCCGGCCTGGAGCCGGAAGCGCTGCGCTACTACTACGCCGCCAAGTCCGGCGGTGGCGTCGACGATCTCGACCTGAACCTGGGCGACTTCATCGCCCGCGTCAACGCCGACCTGGTCGGCAAGTTCGTCAACCTGGCCAGCCGCTGCGCCGGCTTCATCAGCAAGCGCTTCGACGGCCAGCTGGCCGCTCAGCTGCCCGACGCGGCGCAGTACCAGCGCTTCGTCGATGGGCTGGCGCCGATCCGTGAAGCCTACGAGCGCAACGACCCGGCTGCGGCGATCCGCTTGACCATGACCCTGGCCGACGAAGCCAACCGCTACATCGACGACGTCAAGCCGTGGGTCATCGCCAAGCAGGAAGGCGCCGATGCGCAGCTGCAGGCCGTGTGCAGCCAGGGCCTGAACCTGTTCCGCGTGCTGGTCACCGCCCTGAAGCCGGTGCTGCCGGCCACCGCCGCGCAGGCCGAGGCCTTCCTGGCCGCGCCGGTGAACGACTGGACCGAGCTGGCGCAACCGCTGCTGGAACACCGCATCACCGAGTACACCCCGCTGTTCACCCGTATTGACCCGAAGAAGATTGACGCCATGATCGACGCCTCCAAGGACACCCTGCAGCCGGCGGCTGCCGCTGCCCCCGCTGCCAAGCCGGCCGCCCCGGCCCCGGCCCCGGCCAAGGACGAAGCAAAGAGCGCCGACGCGCCGGCCTACATCGGCATCGACGATTTCGCCAAGCTCGACCTGCGCATCGGCAAGGTGCTGGTCTGCGAGTTCGTGGAAGGTTCGGACAAGCTGCTGCGCTTCGAACTGGACGCCGGCGAGCTGGGCAAGCGTCAGATCTTCTCCGGCATCCGTGGCAGCTACGGCGAACCGGAGAAGCTGGTGGGTCGCAGCGTGGTATTCATCGCCAACCTGGCCCCGCGCAAGATGCGCTTCGGCCTGAGCGAAGGCATGATCCTGTCGGCCGGCTTCGACGGTGGCGCACTGGCGCTGCTGGACGCCGACAGCGGCGCGCAGCCGGGCATGCCGGTTCGCTGATGCCTGCAGCGGGCGTGGTTACGGCCACGCCCGCCGGCAGCTCCGGCCCCGGGAGGCAACGCGATGGGAAGCAACGCAATGGAACTGGCGCTGTTCGACTTCGACCACACCGTGACCACCTGCGATACCTATGGCCGCTTCCTGCGCCGCGTGGCCACCGCCGAACAGCTGGCACAGGCATGGTGGAAAGTCGGGCCGTGGCTGGCCGCGTACAGGTTGAAGCTGATCTCGGCCGAACGCATCCGTGCACGCGTCACCCGCCTGACCTTCAGTGACCGCCACAGCGATGACATCGCCACGCTGGCCGCAGGCTTCTCGCGCGAGTTCCTGCCCGACGTGGTGCGCCCGGAAATGCTGGAGCAGATCCGTTGGCACAAGGAACAGCAGCACACCGTCGTGATCGTGTCCGGCTCGCTGGACCTGTACCTGCGGCCGTGGTGCGAGCAGCTGGGCCTGCAGCTGATCTGCAACCGGCTGGAAAGCCAGGACGGCCGCCTGACCGGCCGTTACGCTGGTGGCGACTGCGGCCCGCGCAAGGTCGAGCACATCCGCCGCCAGTTCGATCTGTCGCGCTACGTGCGCATCCATGCCTACGGTGACAGTTCCGAAGACAAGCCGATGCTGGCGCTGGCCCACGAGCGCTGGTTCCGCGGCAAGCCCCTGAAATAACCCAACGCGCAGCCTTCGCCACGCATGAGCCTGATCCCGCCCCTGACCGAACGCCTCGACCGCCTGCTGCCGCAGACCCAATGCGGGCAATGCGGCTATGACGGCTGCCGCCCGTACGCGCAGGCAATGGCACGTGGCGAGGCCGGTGTGGACCGCTGCCCGCCGGGTGGCGACGCCGGTGCACGGGCGCTGGCACAGGTGCTCGGCGTACCGGCGATTCCGTTCGATCGTTCGCGCGGCGAGCACAAGGCGGCCCAGGTGGCGTTGATCGTCGAAGCCGACTGCATCGGCTGCACCAAGTGCATCCAGGCCTGCCCGGTGGACGCCATCGTCGGCGGCGCCAAATACATGCACACGGTCATTGCCGACCTGTGCACCGGCTGCGAGCTGTGCATCCCGCCGTGCCCGGTGGATTGCATCGAGCTGGTGCGCCTGTAACAGGGGTCAGATCCCTTTCCGCAGGAAAGGGATCTG
>NZ_JBHHMJ010000111.1:0-18568 GCF_042136455.1 Stenotrophomonas sp. 3diitr2024 | reverse complement strand
CGTTGCCGGCCAGCGGCCGGCACGACCCGTTATGCCGCCTCAGCCCAGCGCCGGATTCAACGTGTAGGTGCCGTGCAGTGCCGCTTCGGCCAGCACGTGGCCGTGCATGGCCCGGTACGCGTCGGCGGCGGTGAAGCGTGCCGGCAGCTGCAGCGATGCCACGTCCAGCGCGAACACGCGGAAGAAGTAGCGGTGCACGCGCTCGTCGTTGAACGGCGGATAGGGGCCGTCGTAGCCCAGGTAGTCACCGGCCATGTCCGGGTTGCCGGCGAACCAGCCGGTGAAGTCGTTCAGGCCCTGGCGGCTGCCGGCCGGCCCGGCCGGCGTGGTCTTGCCCTTCACCACGAAGCCGTCGCTGCAGCTGCCTGCGGCAATCTCGCGCACCGAAGCTGGAATATCGGCCATCACCCAGTGCACGAAATCACAGCGGGGCTGGTCGCGTGGCACGCTCATGTCGGTGCGGCCGACCGTCTCCGGCACGGTCGGCACGTCCGGATCGACGCATACCAGCAGGAACGAACGGGTGCCCTCCGGCACATCGCTCCAGGCCAGGTGCGGATTGCGGTCCGGTGCGAAGCCCGCCGCATCGCCTGCGGCGAATTCGCGGTCGATCGGTGCACCGTTGGTCAGGCTGTGGCTGCTCAGTTGCATCGGCGTGTCCTCACTCTTCCGGGTAACCCAGGCGCACCGCGATCGGGGTGAGCTTGGCGAAGGCGGCGCTCATCACGTCGCGGTAGTTGCGCCAGTGGCCCGGCGGGAAACGCGGCGCGCCCAGCTGCGCGGCCGGCGGCATCGGCCGCTCGAACAGTCGGCCCAGCAGTTCGGCCATCGCCTGCGGATCGTTGCCGATCTGGTCGATGCGCAGCAGCACCTGCGGGTACAGATCGTCCTCGTGCAAAGCGGCGACCTGGGCCAGCGCGCGCGCCAGCCATTCGCTGGCTTCGGCCAGCGAGGTCATTGCCAGCGGCGCGGCGGCACCATAGGCCACCCAGTCCAGCAGCATGTCGCGCGGGTCGCGCAGCACCACCAGCAGGCGGCCCTGCGGCAACTGCGGGCGCAGCGCCCACAGCAGCGCGTTGTCCCACCACAGCAGCCAGTCGATGATCGCGTCGTCCTGCACGCCGCGCGACGGCAGCTGTTCGCGCCAGCGCTGCACCAGCCGCTCCGGGGTCAGCACGCCGGAGGCGAGGTCCTGCAGCGTGTGGTAGTTCTGGAAGGCGTCGTCGGGTGCGTTGGAGGTATAGCGGTCGCTGCGCAGCACCGGGCTGGCCGCGGCCAGGCCGGTCGCCACGCGCTCCACGCCCGACCCTGGCGCGCCCCACAGGAAGATCGGCGCGGAGGTGGCATCGCCGTCGATCTCGCCCTTGTCCGGCCAGCTCGGCGGTGCCTTGGCCTGCGGCGGCAGCGGCAGGCGCTGCGGGGCCTGGTCGGCCTGCAGGGCCAGCCAGGTCTGCAGCGCATCTTCGTGCTGCCCGGCGCGATCCTGGATCTCACCCAGCCAGGTGCGCAGGTCGGCGCGGTGGCCTTCCGGTGCCATGTCGATCAGCGCCTGCACGCGGGCGACCGCGGCGGCCGGATCGCGCTGCAGCAGGCCTTCGACCAGGCGGGTTTCGCCGCTGACGCGGCCCGGTTCGAGGCTGACGATGCGCTCAGCGATCGCTTCGGCCTGGGCGTGTTCGCCCACCATGTCGTGCAGGCGCAGGCGCGCTTCCAGCGCCGGCAGGTGGCCCGGCATCGCGTCCATCCAGCGCTCGACCGTGGCGGCGGCGGTGGCACTGCCGACCTCCTCCACCGCCAGGCGTGCCAGCCACAGGTCGTGCAGCTGCGGGTGCTGCTCCAGGGCGGCATCCAGGCGGGCGCGGGCCTCGTCTTCGCGGCCCAGGCGCTGCCAGGACATCAGCAGCAGCTGCAGCACGTCGCGGTCATCAGGCAGCGATTCCAGCAACGGCAGCAGGTGCTCCAGCGCCTGCAGCGGCTGGCCGCTGCGCAGTGCCAGTTCGCCGGCCAGGCGGCGCATCGAAGGCGTATCCAGGCCTTCCTGCTGCAGCGCGATCTGCATCGCTTCTGCCGCAGCGTCCAGGTTGCCCTGGCGCATGGCCAGCTGCACCACCAGGCCATGCAATGAGGCGATGGTCGGGTTCAGTTCCAGCACGCGGCGGAACGCCTGCTCGGCGAAGGCCAGCATGTTCTTGCCCAGGTAGGCGAAGCCCAGTGCGTAAAGCACGCGGATGTCGTTGGGCAGGGCCTGGTTGGCGGCCGACAGCAGCGTCAGCGCGCGATCGGCATCATCGCGGCGCAGCGCGATCATGCCATCGATGGTCAGCAGCTCCGGGTGGTCCGGTTCGACACGCGAGGCCAGCGTGGACAGGCGCTGCGCTTCATCGAAATCGTTGCGGCCGATCGCCAGGTGGGCCTGCATCAGGTACGCGGCGAATGCGTTCGGGTCCAGCCCGGTGGTGCGCGTCAGTGCTTCGCCTGCGCCGTCGAACTGGCGCAGGGCCAGCAGCAGGCCGGCGTGCTGCAGGTGCAGCTGGGCGTTGTCCGGGGCCAGCTGCAGCGCCTGCTGCAGGGCCTCCATCGCGTCCTCGGCCTTGCCCTGCTGCTGCAGCGCAAGCGCCAGCCAGCGGTGGGCCTCGGCCTGGCCGGGTTCATCACGGGTCCACGCCTGGGCCAGCTGCACGGCCCGGTCGGCCTCGTTCTGGCGCAACGCTTGGATGATCTGGTCTTGCATGGCGGTCCGGTTCAAGGGCAAACCCGCATTGTAGCGGCCTGCGCGCCCGTGCCGGTTCAGCCTTGCAGCACGCGCTGCAGGCGCTGCGCCACCCAGCGCTCGGAGAAGCCGTCACCGCGCCAGTTTTCCAGGAAGCCACAGTGTCCGCCCCAGCTGGCGGTTTCCAGATGCGCCTGGTGCGGCAGCTGCCAGTCGCTGAAGGTCGCGTAGGGGATCACCGGGTCGTCCTGCGCCATCAGGATGTCGGCCGGCACCTGCAACGTGGACAGCCGATCGCCGGCAATCGAGTAGCCATCGAAATAGGCCTGCAACGAACCGAAACTGGTGTGGCGCTCGACCAGCCAGGCAGTCAGCGCGCGGATGTCCAGTTTCAGTACGCGGTCGTCGCAGTCGCTCAGTTCGGGGAACAGGTCGCGCTTGCGCCGCAGCGAACCGGCCCACTTGCGGCGGAAGTACCAGTCGTACATTGCCGGGCCGTTCTCGATGCTCTCCATGGTCAGCGCCGGGTCCAACACCGGGCATACCGAGGCCACGCGCAGCAGCGGCACGCCGGCCGCTGGCGCGCGCAGGGCCAGGCGCAGCACGAAGTTGCCGCCCAGCGAGTAACCGGCGGCCACCAGCGGCAACTGCGGCCAGCGCTGGGCGATATCGCCCGCGGCATGCACCACTTCGTCGATCAGGTTGGAGTGGAAGATGCCAGGGTTGAGATGATGGGTATTGCCGTGGTCGCGGAAATTCAGCCGTACCACGTCGAAGCCCTGTTCGAGCATGCGCGCGGCCGCCATGCGCATGTAGCTGGATTCGGCGCTGCCTTCCCAGCCGTGCAGCAGCAGGGCCATGCCTTTGGGTTCGCGGCCTTCGATGTGGCTGTGCCAGCCTTGCAGGCGCACGCCATCACCGCCGTCGAGGATCAGTTCTTCGCTGATCGCACCGGTCGCGGCCAGCAGCAGCAGGCCGCGCTGCAGGCGCATGCGGCTGGAGCTGAGCATCGACTGCAGGTGCGGATTGCGCAGCCAGCGCGGGGGCTGGTAGTCAGCCGCGTGCAGCGTCGGCGTGCCGGCGTCCAGGACGGGTGGCGGGATCAGGGCCACCGCACCCTCACTCGGAGCTCATGGCCGCCACGATGCGCGCGCGCGACGTCTCCGCGATGCGCCGACGGCCTTCCAGGTCCTGCGCACCGATCGGTGCCAGGAAGTGCACTTCTGCACGCCGCGCCGGCTCACCGAGCAGGCGCAGGAAATTGGCGAAGAAACTCTCACCGGGGCCGAACGCGACAATGGTCTGCGCATCGCCCTTGAGCCCGTACACCAGTGCCACCGGCTGCACCGGCACGCCGGTTTCAACCGCGGCCTGGAAGATGCGGGCATGGAACGGGCCTACTTCGTGGCCGCCGCGGGTGCGCCCTTCCGGGAACACGCCCACCGCCTTGCCTTCGCGCAGGCGATCGGCCATCACCTGCATCACGCCACCGAGCGATTCGGTGTTGCCGCGCTGGTGGAAGATGGTCTGGCCACGCGCGGCCAGCCAGCCGACCAGCGGCCAGCTGGCGATCTCGCGCTTGGCGACGAAGCCCATCATGCGCTGGCTGTGCAGGATGCAGATGTCGACCCAGCTGACGTGGTTGGCGACGAACAGCACGGCGCCGGGCAGCGGCGTGCCGATCTGCACCAGGCGGAAGCCGAAGATCCACATCAGCCCGCCCTGCCACCAGTTGACCACTTTGGCCCCCAGGGTCGCCTCGCCCACGCGCAGTTCGCCCCACGGCCGAAGCATGCCGATCAGGATGAGCGGCAGGAACACGATGATGTGGACCAACAGCAGCGGTACGCGGTACAGGTAACGGCACACACGCGCCACGCCGCCGCGGGGGGCCGGAGTGGGGGAAGTCATCCGCGCACGATACCGGAGGGCCGTCATCGCTGCCAGCCGATTTAGGCCATAACACCCATCAACCGGGGCAATCGGCGGGGAACGCTGGGTTCCGCTGCCGTCACCGGCCGTCCGGGGCTCAGCCGTGGCCGGCCGCCACCACCGCCAGGGTCAGCCGCGAGATGCACAACAGGCGGCCCTGCTCGTCCTCGATGCGGATCTCCCACAGCTGGGTGCTGCGGCCGACGTGCAGTGCACGTGCGGTGCCGGTCACGGTGCCCGAGCGAACGGCGCGTACATGGTTGGCGTTGATCTCCAGCCCTACGCAGATCTGTTTGGCCGTATCCACGCACAGGTTGCCGGCGCTGCTGCCCAGGGTCTCGGCCAGCACCACCGACGCGCCGCCATGCAGGATGCCGTAGGGCTGGCGGGTGCGCTCGTCCACCGGCATGGTGGCCTGCAGCCAATCGTCGCCGGCCGCGCTGAAGACGATGCCCAGCGACTCGATCGCGGTGTTGCGGCTGAGCGTGTTGAGCTGCTCGAGGGAAACGGCTTCGCGGAACACCAGGGTCATGCGGGCACCTTCAGAGGATGGGAACGAGGCCGGCGCCGAATGCGGTCAGCATTCGGACCAGCAGCCATTTCGGGCCGACATTTACCTCGGGGAAATCGCCCACGGCGACATAGCAGCGGTGGAAGTCCGGGTCCTGCCGGGGCAGCGGCTGCGGGCAGTCCGGGCCGGGCTTGAACTCGTAGTCGGTGGCATAGCGCCACGGCCAGAAGTCGAGGATCGGCAGTGCCTCGGAGGCCTTGCCGACGCTGTAGTTGAGCCCGGACAGCACCGGCGGCTTGGCCCGCGGCGCCACCGTCCACGAGTTCTGCGGGTGGGTATCGCGCAGGATGCTCTCGGCCAGCTGCTCGGCGAAGGCCGGGTCGTCGATGATCACCGCACCTTCGGTGTTGTAGTTCTCGCTGCGCGGATCGAAGTTGTGGGTGCCGACCACGCCGATGCGGCGGTCGACCACCAGCGACTTGGCATGCAGGCCCATGCGCGCGCCCTTGCGGGTGACCGGCAACGGCTTGTTGACCGCCTTGCTGCCCAGGAAGGAGGGCCGGGTCTCGGTGCGCAGCAGGCGGGTCTCGACCTCGCTGCCGGCCGCGCGGCGGCGCTCGCGCGCGTTCTGGTAGGCACTGCCGGTGCGCGGGTGGTTCACCGGCCCCTGCTTGCCGGTGGGTGCCGGATGCTCATCGCGATCGCGGCTGTCGCCGGCATTGCTGCCCGCGGCGCTGCCGCCAATCAGCGGATTGAGCCCGCCGTCGTCGTCACCTCCGGGCGCGGCCATCGGATCAGGCAACAGGTTGCGGTAGTCGACCGGTGCATCCAGCGGGAACGGCTTGTATTCGAAGATGTTGAAGCCCAGTTCGCGCATGTTGCGCCGCTTGTACTTGTACGACAGCGCATACACGATCGGGTTGTCGGTGGCCGCCAGGCTGTTGCTGGACACCACCACCCGCGGCGGCTGCGGGCGCTTGCGCAGCTCGCGGAACAGCTTCTGCGCCGGCTTGGACAACACCAGGTACGGCGTCTGCAGGATCACCTCCTCCTGCGCGCCGGCGATCAGCGCATCCAGCTGCGGCTCGGTCACGTGCTGGCCCGCCAGTGGCGCATCGGCCTTCTCGCGCCGGTGCTTGCGTGGCAGGTCGGCGACATAGCGCACCGAGGCCACCGGCAACGCGGTATCGACGAAGGAACGGCTGACGAAGTCCATGTCATTGGCTTCGGCACTGACCCGCTGCACCCGCTCGGGGCGGCGGAAGCTGGCCGGCGGCAGGGTCGGCACGCCCTCGCGCAGCAGGGTGCGGCCGACATCGTTAAGGCGCTCGGCCGGCACGCTGCGCCTGGCATGCCAGAAGGCATCGAAGTTGGCGGCCATCGCCCGCGCCTCCGGGCCGGCGATCAGCACGTCGCGGTCGCGGAAGTTGTACTCGCGGTCCCAGTCGTAATAGTCGTCCTGGTAGTTGCGGCCACCGACCACGCCGATCGCATCGTCGATCACCAGCAGCTTGTTGTGCATGCGCTGGTTGAAGCGGCGGAAGCAGCACAGCACGCTGCCGGCATAGTCGAAGTAGTTCAGCCGGGCCTTGCCGAAGGTCGGGTTGTAGACCCGCAGCTGGAAGTTCTGGTGCGCGCCGGACAGCGCGCCGAGGATCTGCAGGTCGGAGATCGCCGAGAGCTGATCGATCAGCACGCGCACCTTCACCCCGCGCCGCGATGCAGCCAGCAGCTCGTCGATGACCAGCCGGGCGCTGTCGTCCTTGTCGAAGATGTAGGTCTGCAGGTCGATGCTGCGGGTAGCGCTGCGCAGCAGGTTCAGGCGCGCCACCAGCGCACCTTCGCCCTCGTCGAGCAGGGTGGCGTAGTGGCGCGGCTGTTCGGGAGTGGATTCGGTGAACGCCCGCCCGGCCAGCGCACGCAGCGGTGAGTCCTGCGCGCAGCGGTCGGCGCGCTGGCAGCCGACCACGGTCGAGCGCGCCTGCACGGCGATCGCTTCGGCACGGTCGCGCTCGGCATGCGAAAGCGATGCACAACCGCTGCCCAGCAACACCGTTGCCAGCGCCAGTATACGCAGCAGGAGGTTCACGGTTTCGGCGCCTCGCTCAGGCGCGCACGTAATACGAAGGTCACTCGGTCACTCAGGGCTAGCTGCCAGCTGTCCATTCCATACCGGCCTCGCTGCACGGTACCGCGGCTGACGACATCGCAATCATAGCCGGGTCGGGCGCACTCCGCCTTCTCGACCCGCAGCGACTCGGGGTGGCTGACGCCGCGCAGGGTCAGCCGGCCGTTGATGTCGCCCCCCTGTTCCACCGTCTCCGGCCAGTACGGCAGCGAGTCGAACTCGACCACCGGATGGCGCCCTGCATCGAAGAACTCTTCGCCGCGCATCCAGCCGGTGTAGCGCGCCTTGCCAGGGATCTCCACCGAGCGGGTGAACATCTTCAGGTGCACCTGGTGGCGCCCGTCGGACAGGATCTCGATGCGCCCCTCGAAGTGCGGGAATACGCCTTCGATGCGCTGGCCGAAACGGGTCCGCACCTCGAAACCGATCCGCGAGCGCTGGGTATCCAGGCGCAGTACCCGCGGCGCTTCGGCGGACACCGGCGGCAACGGGGTTGGTGGGAGCACAGCGGCCCAGGCCGGGCCAAGCGCCAGCAACGCGGGCAGCAGGAAGCGGCTGCGCCGCGCCTGGCTCATCGGATCACGGCCACCAGAACGCGTTCAGGCTGGCCACGCCCGGCTCGATCGAGACCTCGCGCGGGAAGCCGAGGACGGCCACGCCGCCCGGCGGCATGCCCCGGTAGTCGCTGCTGGTGCCGTCGGTCATCAGGGCCACCAGCTGCTCCAGGCCCGGGTTGTGGCCCACGATCAGCACCCGGTCCAGGTCGCGACGTTCGTCCACCAGCGCCGCCAGGGTGCCCGGGGTGGCTTCGTAGATCCGGTCTTCCAGGCGCTTCTCGACATAGCCGATGGCCGTCATCACCGCTTCCAGGGTCTCACGGGTACGTCGCGACGGCGAGCACAGCACGCAGTCCGGCAGCAGGTTGTTTTCCTTCAACCACTTGCCGGCGGCTTCAGCTTCGGCCAGCCCCACCGGCGACAGCGGCCGGTCGAGGTCGGCCTGGCCGGAAACGGCGGGTTCGGCATGGGCATGGCGCAGCAGGATCAGTTCACGCATCGCGGGTTTCCATGGAGAAGAGGATGCAGCAGGAGAAGTGAGGCAGGCATCAAAGCTTGAGCCAGGACAGCAGCGGTTCCCAGTCCGCCTGGTGTTCGCGCACCTGGGCGGAGCGATAGTCGAACAGGCTGCGGCCCAGGCCGGTCATGACCACGTAGCTCTGGCTGTCACGCAGCTGCGCGACCACCGGGTACGGCCATTCGGCCAGCATCTGCAATGCCTGCTGCGAGGTCTGGGTCCAGGGTTTGGTGCGGTTGAGGACCAGCCCTACCGGCAGCTTGCGGCTGTGCACGCGCGGGTTCTGGGCCAGGCTGTTGAGGAAGCCGACGATGGCTTCGATATCCAGCGCCGAGGGCAGCACCGGCACCACCACGGCGTCGGCCGCGTCCAGGAAATGGGGGATATCGTCGGCCAGCGCACCGGCGGGTGCATCGATGATGACGGTATCGGTACCGTCGGGCAGCTTCTGCGCCCACTGCTTCTTCCGATACACATCGATGGGGAGCACCGCGCTTTCCAGCCCGGCACGCCGTTGTGCCCAGCGGGTGCTGGAGCCCTGCGGGTCGGCATCGGCGATCACCGTGGCCTTGCCCTGCAATGCCGCGTACGCGGCCAGGTGGGTGGCGACGGTGGTCTTGCCCACCCCGCCCTTGGAACCGGCCACCAGGATCGTCTTCATGCCAGCCTCGCTTCCGGGTACGTGCCCCGAGCGTACACCGGCGGTGGTGACGGGAGGTAGCGCCGTGCTGAACCCGTGGCCATCGCCTTTGCTATCGTGGCGCCCCCGAAGGATCGAACCGGCATGAGCGAACTGCAGGACCTGAGCGCACTGATCCGCGCCAATACCCCCCTGATCGTGATCGAGACCCAGGATGAGGGGCGCATCGTTGAACTGTTCCGGCAGACGCTGATGCACGTGTGGCGGGCCCTGCACCGCTGGTCCATCACCGAGGGCCTGCGCCGCATCGACCTGGACCGCGAGGATCCGCCGGTCGGCCCGCCCGATGCCAGCGCCGCGCTGCAGATGATCCGCCAGGCTGATCAGCGCGGTGTCTACCTGCTGCTCGATTTCCACCCCTACCTGGGCTATGCCAGCCACCAGCGCGCACTGCGCGACCTGATCCAGCGCCGCCACAGCGAGCCGCACGTGCTGGTGCTGATCGGCGCCAAGGTCGAGCTGCCGGCCGAGCTGGAAGCACTGGCGGTGCGCTTCAACCCGCGCCTGCCCGATGCCAACGCCCTGCTGAAGATGCTGCGCGAGGAGGCCGACGCCTACGCACGCGAGCACGGCGGCCGCCGTGTCGAGGTCGACAGCGAGGCGGTGAAGAAGATCCTGAAGAACCTGCAGGGCCTGAGCCTGGTCGATGCCCGCCGCATTGCCCGCCAGCTGATCTACGCCGATGGCGCGCTGCGCGACGACGACCTGCCGCAGCTGGCACGGCTTAAGTTCGAGCTGCTCAACCGCAGCGGCCACCTGTTCTTCGAGCACGACAGCGCACGCTTCGGCGACGTGGCCGGCGCCAACCGGCTCAAGCGCTGGATCAGCCAGCGCCGGGTGGCCTTCATCGCCGGCTCGGCACCGGCCGGCCTGGACCCGCCGCGCGGCATGTTGCTGCTGGGCGTGCAGGGCTGCGGCAAATCGATGCTGGCCAAGGCCACCGCCGCCGGCTTCGGTGTACCGCTGCTGCGCCTGGACGTGGGTGCGCTGTACAACAAGTACCACGGCGAGACCGAGGCCAACCTGCGCCAGGCGCTGGCCTCGGCCGAGCAGCTGGCGCCCTGCGTGTTGTGGATGGACGAGATCGAGAAGGGCCTGGCCAGTGGTGGCGAGGACGGTGGCGTATCGCGCCGCGTGCTCGGCTACCTGCTGACCTGGATGGCCGAACGCAAGGCGCCGGTCTTCATCGTCGCCACCGCCAACCAGGTGCACGAACTGCCGGCCGAGCTGCTGCGCAAGGGCCGTTTCGACGAGATCTTCTTCGTCGACCTGCCCACCCCCGAAGTGCGCGTGGAACTGCTGCGGCTGCATCTGGGGCGACGCCAGCTCAATGGGGACGACTTTGCACTGCCGGCGTTGGCGGCCGCGGCGAATGGTTTCTCCGGCGCGGAGATCGAGCAGGCGATCGTGGCCGGACTGTACGCAGCGCACGCCGAAGGCCGGCCGCTGGACACCGAGCTGCTGATGAACGAGATCCGCGCGACGAGGCCGCTGTCGGTGCTGATGGCCGAGCAGGTCGAGGCCTTGCGCGCGTGGGCGTCGGGGCGGACGGTTTCCGCGGACGATTGAGGTTTCCCGCGAACGGCGCAGCCCCTCGTGGTTGGTCGCTCAAAGCGACAGTCGTGGTTGGCCGGGTGGGTAGGCTGCGCAGGGGGCGCTGCAAGTACGTCCCTGTAAGCTCGGTCGCCGCATCCATGCGGCTCACGCCCCTGCGCAGCCTACCCACCCGCCCCCTGACAGTTTCCGGGGGCGTCCGCCACGGAGAAGAAAAAAGATGATCAAAAGCAAAAGCCGGTCGGCTGGCCGCTTTCTGTAGAGCCGAGCCCACGCTCGGCTGCATTTCGATCAGATATCGAATAGTTGATTCCGATGCGGATTCATCCACGCATGGCGTGGATCTACCCACCGCCGCCGATAACCTGTCGGGGTCGAGGCGGTCTGGGGCTGCAGGACCGTTGGCGCCATGGATGGCGCCATCGAGCCCCCCATGGGTGAGGGCGCTTTGCTTGCGAAGCACTGCTTCGCAAGCGCCCGAACGCCCAGCCTCCAGCGGCTGGGCCGGGCCGCGGAGCGGGGTTTACGGCGTGTCCTGCAGCCCCAGACCGCCCCGACCAAGCCACAGATAGCTCAGAGCCTGCTGTTGCTGTTGCTTCGGCTGTTGCCTCTGCGGGTGCCGGGTGCAACCCGGCGCAACCCCCTCCCTCAGGGCCAGGCCGGCGGGGCGGCCGCCCAGGCCTGCTGCACTTCCGCCAGCGAAGCACGCTCGTCGTCGCGCCACAACGGCAACAACTGCGCATAGCGGCTGCTGTCGCTCCATTGCGTCGGCTCGGTGCGCACTGCGGCGGCATACCACTGCACCGCCTCCTGCTTCCGCCCGGCCCGCCACAGCGCCAGCGCATAGGTCGGTGGCAACCAGCCCGGCTTGCTCAGCGAACCACCGGCAGCCGCCTGCCATTGCTCCAGGGCGGCTTCGGGCTGGCCCTGACGCAGCAGGTCCCAGCCGTAGTTCCAGCGCACGCCACGGCCCAGGCTGCCCTGAACCGGCGCATCCTTCAGCGCTTCGCGATACAGCTGTTCACCCAGTTCGGTACGGCCCTGGGCAATGGCCACCGACGCCAGCTGCACGGTGGCCTCCACGGTACGCCGGCCGCGCTCGCGCTGCTTGAGCAGCTGCGCCACCAGCGCATCCCCGTCGGACTGGACCACGATCATGGGCACGGCGGCCGCATCGCTGTCGAAGTAGAACTCCTGTGGTGCCGGCACCGCCGGCGCGGCCCACACCTGGGCCGTTCCCGAGACCAGCAACATGCTGCCCAGGATCTTTCCTGCAACTGACATCCCTTCTCCCCAGGCCGCAACCGCAGCCTCCCTCTCTCTCCCCGATCCTAACCCCAGCATGGCCGCCGGCGCGAGTGCCGGGGCGGCCGGGCCTCGCTGCTACAATTCGCGCCTTTCCCGCCGCGTGCCTGCACGCGGCCGGTGCCAGCCGATCCTGACCGGGCCAGCCATGACCAGTACCGCGCAACTCACGTCGCCCTCCTCCACCGACCTGATCGACCGTGACTACACGCTCGACCACAAGTACACCCGCAACGAGGGGCGGATCTATCTGAGTGGCGTGCAAGCGCTGGTGAAGCTGCCGCTGATGCAGCGGCTGCGCGACGCGCACGAAGGCATCGACAGCGCCGGCTTCGTCAGCGGCTACCGCGGCAGCCCGCTGGGCGGCTTCGACCTGGAGCTGTGGCGCGCACGCAAACACCTCGACGCGGCCAAGGTGAAGTTCACCCCCGGCCTGAACGAGGACCTGGGCGCCACCATGGTGTGGGGCACCCAGCAGACCAACCTGTTCCCCGGCGCCAACGTGCAGGGCGTGTTCGGCATGTGGTACGGCAAGGGCCCGGGCGTGGACCGCTGCGGCGACGTGTTCAAGCACGCCAATGCCGCCGGCACCTCGCGCTACGGCGGCGTGCTGGCACTGGCCGCCGATGACCATGCCTGCCGCAGCTCGACCCTGCCGCATGGCAGCGAGGACGAGTTCGTCAGCGCGATGATGCCGGTGCTGAATCCGGCCGGTGTGCAGGACATCCTCGACATGGGCCTGCTGGGCTGGGCGATGAGCCGCTATACCGGGCGCTGGGTCGGCTTCAAGACCATCGCCGAGACAGTCGAATCGTCGGCCTCGGTCGAGGTCGACCCGATGGCGCGCCGCATCGTGCTGCCGGAAGACTTCGAGATGCCTTCGGGCGGTCTCAACATCCGCTGGCCGGACCCGCCACTGGACCAGGAAATGCGCCTGCACCGCTATGCGGTGAAGGCCGCACAGGCATTCGCCCGCGCCAACGGCATCGACAAGGTGGTGATGGACGCGCCGCGCGCGCGGCTGGGCATCGTCACCACCGGCAAGAGCTACCTGGACGTGCTGCAGGCGCTGGAATACCTGGGCCTGGACGAAGCCGCCTGCGCCGACATCGGCATCCGCGTGTACAAGGTCGGCATGACCTGGCCGCTGGAGCCGCAGGGCATCGCCCGCTTCGCGCAGGGCCTGGAAGACATCATCGTGGTGGAGGAGAAGCGTGCCTTCATCGAGCGCCAGATGAAGGAACAGTTCTTCAACTGGCCGGCCAGCTGGGGCCAGCGCCCGTCCATCGTCGGCAAGTACGACGAGAGCGGCGAATGGATCCTGCCGTCCACCGGCGAGCTGACCCCGGCCACCATCGCCGGCGTGATCGGCCGCCGCATCCAGAAGTTCTTCAACAACGCATCAATCGAGCAGCGGCTGCAGTGGATGCAGGAGAAGGAAGCCGAGCTTGCGTTGCCGCGCGCCAGCTTCCCGCGCGTGCCGCATTACTGCTCGGGCTGTCCGCACAACACCTCCACCCAGGTGCCGGAAGGCTCGCGTGCGCTGGCCGGCATCGGTTGCCATTACATGGTGACCTGGATGGACCGCAGCACCGACACCTTCACCCACATGGGCGGCGAAGGCGTGACCTGGGCCGGGCAGGCGCCGTTCACCGATACCCCGCACGTGTTCCAGAACCTCGGCGACGGCACCTACTTCCACAGCGGCTCGCTGGCGATCCGTCAGGCGGTCGCCGCTGGCGTCAACATCACCTACAAGATCCTCTACAACGATGCGGTGGCGATGACCGGCGGCCAGCCGGTGGACGGTCCGCTGAGCGTGCCGGACATTGCAAAGCAGATGCGCGCCGAAGGCATCCACACCATCGTGGTGCTGTCGGACAACATGGGCAAGTGGACCGGCCAGCGCGAGCACTTCCCAAGCGACGTCGAGTTCCATGACCGCAGCGAACTGGATGAGGTGCAGAAGCGCCTGCGCGAAGTGAAGGGTGTTTCGATCCTGATCTACGAACAGACCTGCGCCACCGAGAAGCGCCGCCGCCGCAAGCGCGGCAAGCTGGAAGACCCGCAGAAGCGGGTGATGATCAACTCGCTGGTCTGCGAAGGCTGCGGCGACTGCGGCAAGAAGAGCTTCTGCGTGTCGGTGCTGCCGAAGGAAACCGAGTTCGGACGCAAGCGCGAGATCGACCAGTCCAACTGCAACAAGGACTATTCCTGCGTGAACGGCTTCTGCCCCAGCTTCGTCACCGTGCACGGTGGCCAGCCGCGCAAAGGCAGCAAGCGCGACGCCTCCACGCTGCTGGACAACCTGCCGGCGCCGACCCTCCGCGGCAGCCTGGAACAGCCCTGGAACATCCTGATCACCGGCGTCGGCGGTACCGGCGTGGTGACCATCGGTGCGCTGCTGGGCATGGCCGGCCACCTGGAAGGCAAGGGTGCAACCGTGCTCGACCAGACCGGCCTGGCGCAGAAGGGCGGCGCGGTGACCACGCATATCCGCATTGCCCGTCGCCCTGAAGACATCCATGCCGTGCGTATCGCCGCTGGCGAGGCCGACCTGGTGCTGGGCTGCGACATGGTGGTGGTCAACGATTACTGGGCGCTGTCGAAGGTGCGTGCCGGCCGTTCGCAGGTGGTGCTGAACACTTACGAAGCGATGCCGGGCACCTTCACCACCCGCCCGGACATGCAGTTCCCCGCTGCCGACATCATCGCCGGCGTGCGCGTGGCACTGGGCGGCCAGGAGCCGCTGCTGCTCGATGCCACCCAGCTGGCCACCGCGCTGCTGGGCGACGCCATTGCCGCCAACCTGTTCATCCTCGGCTACGCCTGGCAGCAGGGCTTGGTGCCGCTCTCGTTCGATTCACTGATGCGCGCCATCGAGCTCAATGGCGCCGCCGTGGCGATGAACCAGCAGGCGTTCGCCTGGGGCCGCCTGGCCGTGGTCGATCCGCAGGCCGTGCAGCAGGCGGCCGGCCTGGTGCGCAACCGCCATACCGATACCGAATCCACCCCGGGCCCGCTGCATCCGCTGCCGCCAGGCGAGTGGGAGGGCAATGAATGGGGTGCCACTGCGGCACCGCGCAACACCGGCGACGAACGCGAACTGCGTGGCCTGCCCTCGCACGGTGGCGACGTGGCGTTCCTGCCGCTGGACGACGCCCGCCTGTCGCGCTCGCTGGATGAAATGATCGAGCGCCGCGCCGCGTTCCTGGTCGAGTACCAGGATGCCGCCTACGCCAAGCGCTACCGTGACCTGGTAGCGCGCGTACGCGCCACCGAAGCCGACCGCATCGGCGGTTCCACTGCGCTGACCGAGACCGTGGCGCGGTACCTGTTCAAGCTGATGGCCTACAAGGACGAGTACGAAGTGGCGCGCCTGTACACCAGCGGCGACTTCCAGCGCCGCCTGCAGCAGCAGTTCGAGGGCGACTACCAGCTGCGCTTCCATCTGGCACCGCCGCTGTTCGCGAAGAAGGACGAGCAGGGACGGCTGTTGAAGAAGGAATACGGCCCATGGATGTTCAAGGCCTTCGGTCTGTTGGCGAAGCTGAAGTTCCTGCGTGGCGGCCGCTTCGATGTGTTCGGGCGCACCGAGGAGCGCCGCATGGAGCGCAAGCTGATTGCTGATTACGAGGCGACGGTGCAGATGCTGCTGGACGGGCTGGAGGATGACCGTCTGTCGCTGGCGGTGGAGATTGCCAGCATTCCCGAGCACATCCGCGGCTTCGGCCATGTCAAGGAAGCGCATTTCGAGCAGGCCAAGGCGCGCGAAGCGGCCCTGCTGGCGCAGTGGCGCAATCCGAAGGCGCTGCATATCGTGCAGGTGGCGTAACCGGCAGCAGGGCCCTACCGGCCCTTGGCCGACTGCCCGAAAGGATCTAGAGCCGGAAGCGCTGGCGATCCATGCCAGCGAACGTCGACATTTCAGAAATTGTCGCCGTTCCATGACATTCTCGAAATGTTATCGAACGGCGACTTTTGATTAAATGTTGCCGAGCGCATACATTCCGCCTATGGACATCCTGCGAACGTCCCGAGACCTGGGCCTGGTCATCCGCCAGCGTCGCAAAGCACTCCGTTGGGATCAGGCCCAGCTGGCCGAACGCGTAGGCGTCAGTCGGCAATGGGTCATCGAAATGGAGAAGGGCAAGCCACGGGTGGAGCTGCAACTGGTGCTGCGGACGCTCAACGTCCTCGGCCTGATACTGGCTACGGGCACTGTCGAGGGAATGGCCTCCTCCGCTGCATCGTCGGAAATGCCTCTGGAACTGCCTGATATCGACACTATCGTGGATGGCAACGGGCTGCGCCCGGACGAGCACCGCGCGACTGCCATGACGTTGGGGCGTAGAAAGCCCCAAAAGGCCGTCTGACAGCCCCTTCCTCCCGGACATCGTGCCTCCCGCATGGACCTCAACGTACTCCTTTCCAACAGACTGGCTGGATACCTGGGACAGGATGCACATGGCCATCCGACATTCCGGTATGCAGACAGTTGGCGCCAGACGCCGGGCGCCTATCCCTTGTCACTTGCACTTCCATTGACAGAGAACAGCGCGCCCGCTGCCACGCTCTCTGCGGTCCTGTGGGGGCTGCTGCCCGACAACGAGGCCCTTCTGCAGCGATGGGCTTCCCGGTTCCAAGTTTCGTCCCGCAACCCGGTCGCATTGCTGTCACATGTCGGTGAAGACTGTGCCGGTGCGGTCCAGTTCGTACGACGCGAACGGCTCGCCGCCGTACTTGCCGGTGAGGACGATCGGCAGGAGGCGCTGTCCCTCCATGAGGTCGCCCAGCGCCTTCAGCGGATCCGAGTGGACCAGATTGCAGCGCGGCAACCCGATGATGTCGGCCAGTTCAGCCTGGCCGGGGCGCAACCGAAGATCGCCCTGATGCAACGCGACGACGGAGGTTGGGCAATTCCGGCCGGTCGCATCCCCACCACGCATATCCTCAAACCCCCCAGTGGCGACTATGACGGATTCGTGGAGAACGAGGTCTTCTGTCTGCGCCTGGCCAGTCAACTCGGCATGTCGGCTGCGTCCACTGAAATGATCTGCATGGAGGACGCACAGGCCATTGCGGTGACGCGCTTCGACCGCGTACGAACAGCACAGGGTTGGCAACGCGTTCACCAGGAAGACTTCTGCCAAGCGCTGGGTGTCATGCCACACATCAAGTACCAGAACCAAGGCGGACCGGGGCCGGCCGATCTGGCGCGCGTGCTTTGGGAACATTCCAGCAAGCCGCGAGCGGATGTCGAAAGGCTGCTGCAGGCACTGCAGTTCAACTATCTCATTGGCGGCACCGACGCGCATGCCAAGAACTATTCGCTGCTGATCGGCGCACAAGGAAACGTTCGCCTTGCCCCGCTGTATGACATCTCAAGTGCACTGCCCTATGCACACCTGCAGCAACGCAAGATCAAGATGGCCATGAAGATCGGCAGCCATTACCGCTGGTGGGATGTCCGCCTGGCGGATTGGGAGGCCACCGCTGATGGAATGACGCTGGACCCGCAGAAAGCACTGTCGGGCCTGTTCGACATGGCAACACAGCTGCCCGGCATCGCCCGGGCGTTGCTTGCGGAACTGCAGGCAGAGGGCATGCGCCACCCGGTTCTGGAACGTTTAGTGGATGGCATCAGTGCAAGCTGCCAGCGCTGCCTGCGGCAATTCGAACAATCCGCTACCTGATCACCCCAACCGCCACAGCAGCAGGCGGTTGTTGGCCGGCATCGCCACGTTGCGCAGGCGCGTGAAGCCGTTGTCCTCGGCCAGCGTCTGCACGGCTTCCGCGTCGCGGATGCCGCTGTGCGGGTCACGTGCCTTCAGCCAGGCATCGAACTGCGCGTTGCTGTCGCTGGTGTAGCGGCCGCCGTAATTGAACGGGCCGTAGATCGCCAGCAGCGCACCGTGGCGCATCAGCGGCGGCAGCGCGGCGAACAGCGCCTGCACGTGCTCCCAACCCATGATGTGCAGGGTATTGGCAGTGAACGCCGCATCGAACGAGCTGCCCTCCGGCAGGGTCAGGCCCACTGCCGGCGGCAGCTCCACCTGCAGCGCCACCGGCGGCAGCAGGTTCAGCAGCGCGGCCTCCGCACGCCAGGCTTCGATGCCGGGCAGATGGTCCGGATGGTCGCTGGGCTGCCAGCGCAGCCACGGCCAGCGCTCGGCGAAGAAGGCTGCGTGCTGGCCGGTACCACTGCCGATCTCCAGCACCCGATGGCGGTCGCCCATCCACGGGTCGAGTGCGGTGGCGATGGGTTCGCGGTTGCGCTCGCAGGCTTCTGAATACGGCTTGCTCGACATCAGGACGGTGTCCAGGCGGGGTCGGCTCCATTGTGCACGAGGGGGTGTCTCAGGGCTTGCAGCCCTGCACCCGCAGGAGCCGGAGCCAGAGCCAGAGCAACGTCAAAAGCTGGCATTCCGTGGGATGGCAGGGTTGGTCCGGTTGCGGGGGACGCCGTAAACCCATCCGTGGGGGCTTGGCCGCGGCATCCATGCCGCGGACTGATCTGGCCCCCTGAAAACGGACGCCATGAAGCCGTTTCAGGCGGCAGCCCGGAGCTGCCGGGCGTAGTTGTTAGGCGAGTGGTAGCCCAGCGCCGAGTGTAGCCGGGCTGGATTGTAGAAGCCGTGGATGTAAGCAGCG
>NZ_JBHHMJ010000078.1:0-380 GCF_042136455.1 Stenotrophomonas sp. 3diitr2024 | reverse complement strand
CATGCTGCAGGATCGACTCGACCCCGGTCTCGGCCAGCGCGTTGACCCCGTCCAGTGGCAGCTCCAGGCGGTGCGCGCGGCCGGCCACCTGGGCCAGCGACTCTTCACCGGTGACGTACAGCACCGGCAAAAGCACTGAGTACGAAAGCAAAGACAAAGCCTGCAAGGCGCATTTCGATTCTCCAGCAGAAGATTCAGGGCGCAGCGGCCCGTCACGACCTGGCCGGGGCGAGGACATGCGGAGATGCTGCCGATCATTGATCGGCCGCTGATCCAGTACGCCGTTGATGAAGCCATCGAAGCCGGCTGCGACACGCTGGTGTTCATCACCAACCGCTACAAGCACGCGGTTGCCGATTATTTCGACAAGGCCTACGAGC
>NZ_JBHHMJ010000158.1:0-306 GCF_042136455.1 Stenotrophomonas sp. 3diitr2024 | reverse complement strand
GGCGGCGGATCACGCTGGCCTGGGCCTGCTTCTCGGCCAGCACCACGCCGTTGAGAATCTCCTTCATCTCGCCCGGCAGGATCACGTCCTTGATGCCCCCGCCACGCAGCTGAGGGTGCGTGGAGATGAAAGGCCCGCCTGACCGGCGGGCCGTTTGTTTGGGAGCTGGTTGGCGCGGTGGCGGCCAAGGCGGGTCCTGGTAGATCCACGCCATGCGTGGATGGAAATCAAGGCCGCACGCGCACCAGCAATCGCTGGCTTTCTCCGCTTCCCCAGCGTCCTGGCTGCAGGCCGGTTGAAGAGAGC
>NZ_JBHHMJ010000062.1:0-1433 GCF_042136455.1 Stenotrophomonas sp. 3diitr2024 | reverse complement strand
GGGCCAGTCGCACACGGTCAGCATCGGCCGGCCCCTCGCCGTCGCCTGAGGCGACGGCGGTCGCATAACCCCTCCCGGCGGGCTGAAGCCCGCTGCATGACCGCGTATATTGGGCGCCTGTTCGAACGTCCCGAGTCGCCGTGTCCGCTGCCAACGCCCTGGTTACCGCCCCCCTTCCGCCGCAGCCGGTGCTGCAGGCCCTGCTTGAGCGCCTGCGCGAAGGCCTGCTGCTGTTCACCGATGACGGGCGGGTGGCCCTGGCCAATCCGGCCGCACAGAACCTGCTGGCCAGTGGCGAGGACGGCGGGTTGCCGCCGCCGCAGCGCCTGCGCGAACTGCTGCCGCCCGATGCGCTGGAACAGGCTCGCCAGCATGGTCACTGGAATGGCAGCCTGCCGCTGGGCGAGGGCGTGGTCATCGCCCATCTGTACCACCATGGTCCGGTCGGCCAGGGGCATTTCCTCGCCCTGTTCCGCCACATCGAAGGGCAGGAAGACTACGAACGCGAGCTGCAGCAGCGCCATGCCGAACTGCGCCAGGCCTACCTGCGCCTCAATGGCACCCAGGAAAAGCTGCTGCAGTCGGAGAAGATGGCGTCGATCGGCCAGCTGGCCGCCGGCGTCGCGCACGAGATCAACAACCCGATCGGTTACGTGCACTCCAACCTGGGCAGCCTGCAGGAATACCTGCGCAGCCTGTTCACCGTGATCGAAGCCTACGAGCGCGCCCTGCGCGCGCCGGACCCGAAAGCGCTGATTCCGGAAATCGATGATATCCGTGACCGTCTGGATATCGATTTCATCAGCCGCGACCTGCCGCAGCTGATGGCGGAATCGCGCGAAGGCATCGAGCGGGTCACCCGCATCGTGCGCGACCTGAAGGATTTCTCGTATTCCGGCCGCGACGAGTCGTGGAAGCTGGTCGACCTGCACGCGGGCCTGGAATCGACCATCAACATCATCTGGAACGAACTCAAGTACAAGGTCACCCTGGTGCGCGAGTTCGGCCAGTTGCCCCTGGTGGAGTGCCTGCCATCGGAGTTGAACCAGGTCTACATGAACCTGCTGCTCAACGCCGGCCATGCCATCGCCGAGCGCGGCACGATCACGGTGCGTACCGGCGTTGATGGCGATCACGTTTGGGTCGAGTTCGAAGATACCGGCGGTGGCATCTCGCCGGAACTGCGCCAGCGCATCTTCGATCCGTTCTTCACCACCAAGCCGGTTGGCAGTGGCACCGGCCTGGGCCTGTCGATCTCCTACAGCATCATCAACAAGCACCACGGCCGCATCGACCTGGACAGCACGCCCGGCGTGGGCTCGCGCTTCCGCGTGGTGCTGCCGGTCAAGCAGCCGCGCTGACCGCTTCTGGCAGTGCCGGCCGCTGGCCGGCAACCTCATTGAACCCGATATCCAGAGCAGCCGGCCAGCGGC
>NZ_JBHHMJ010000052.1:0-15912 GCF_042136455.1 Stenotrophomonas sp. 3diitr2024 | reverse complement strand
GGACCCAAGGTCAAGAGCCACAGCTGCACGACGATGCTTGGTAGTGCCGGGCCCGGCGAGCGAAGCGACCGCTTCTGCCTTTGATCTTGGATCCGCCTTGAGCGAGCCGAGCACCGCAGGTCCGGCGAGGGCGAAGAGGCGCGGGTGTCTGAGCGCAGCGAGTTCCCGCGCCGTCCCTCGACGGGCCGAGGAGCGCAGGGTACCGGCGCGCAGCGCCGGCTCGCGACCGGCGGAACGTTTCTTTTGGTTACTTTTCTTTGCGTACAAAGAAAAGTAACGCCCATGAACAGTGACGTACCTTCAGCACGCGCAACGCGCAGCAAGCCAGGCTCCTACCGCACCGGCACCGGAATATTGCAGAGATCGATATGCCCCGCCGGGCGCTTGTAGAAATCATCCACGCGGTTGCGCCGCGCCTCCACCGTATCGGCGAAGGTCTTCGAATCGGTGCGCAGTACCTGGATCGGCGTGCGCTCGGCCGCCGGCACGTCGCTGGCACGGCGGATCGACACGATCGGCGTGCGCAGCTTCGGGTCGGTGTAGAAGCCCATCGGCGCCGGTCCGCGCGGGGTCGCGCTGAGCAGTTCCATGCCCTTCAGCACGCGGCCGACCAGGGTGATGTTGCGGTCGAGCTGGCGCGGTGACTGGCCGGTCACTACGTACAGTTCGGCGCCGATGCTGCTGTCTTCCTCGTTGCTGCGGCCGGCGCCGAGCATCCCGTAGCAGTGCGCCAGCCAGGCCTTGCCGGCTTGCGGGTCCTGGCCGACCGGGAAGCCGTCGACGAAACCGGTCTGCGCGGCCCAGCCATCGCGGTCCGGCAGCACGCTGACCTTCAGGCCGGCGCTGGCGCGCTCGAACTCGGCCGGCAGCTTGCGCGCGGCGCTGCCGAACGGCTTGGCCTTGGCCGCGTCATCGGCGTCGGCATCGCCGAACTGCACCACGAAGTTGTCCTGAGAGCGGTAGATGCTGGTGCCGTCCCAGAAGTGCTCGTGGGCGAAGGTCTGGATGTTGGCGACATGGCGCGGGGCGAACTGCGGCGCCAGCTCGATGATCACGCGCCCGGCCGGCAGGTCCATGTACAGCAGGTTGGCCGGGTCCGGCGTGCGCCAGTCGCTGGCCGGCGAGGCGTCCAAGATCTGCTGCGGGCTGCGGTAAGGCGAGGCCGCGCTGGCCATGGCGGGCAGCAGGCAGGCGAGGGCGAGGGCGGTCAGGGCAAGGCGACGGCGGTGCGGCATGGGAACCCCGGAACATGAACGAGGCTTCGATTCTGCGCGAGCAATTCGGTCACGCCAACCGGCAGAGTGACTAACGACACATTCGCTATACCGAACTTCGCACTACTGTGGACTTCAACGTAGTGGAGGACCGGCCATGTCCGAGGACGATGTCCACCTGAAGAAGTTCCAGAAGGAGCTCAGCGCCGGAACGGTGTCGCTGGCCCTGCTGGCGGTGCTGGCCCGGGCCGGGGAGCCGCTGTACGGCTATCTCATTGCCAAGGAGCTGGAGCGGGTGGGCGAGGGCGTGCTGAGCGGCAAGCAGAGCGCGCTGTACCCGGTGCTGCGCAACCTGGAGGGCGCCGGGCTGCTGGAAAGCCATGTGGAGCCATCCAGCAGTGGTCCGCCCCGGCGCTACTACCGCATCAATGAACGTGGCCGCGAGGTGCTGGCGCAGTGGCGCCAGGCGTGGCAGGCCACCCGTGATTCCGTCGATTCCGTGTTGGAGGGGGTACCGCAATGAACGACCCGAGCCTGGCAGGCCGCGCCCTGCCGACCACCATTCCGCAGTACCTGGCGCAGCTGCGCGCTGCGCTGGAAGGTGCCGATCCGGCGATGGTGCAGGACGCGTTGTACGACGCCGAGGAATACCTGCGCTCGGAGCTGGCCGCGCAGCCCGGCCGCAGCGAGGCCGAGGTGATCGCCGACGTTGCCGGCAGCTATGGCGCGCCGGACGAAGTGGCCGACATCTACCGCGAGACCGAAGTGACAGTGAACCGCGCGCTGCGCACGCCGCGTGCGGATACCGCGCCGGTGCTGCGTGCGGCGGCGGAAGCCAGTGGCGTCGAGCCGGCCTCACCGCCGCCGGCGCCGGTGCAACGCTCGCTGCTGGCGCGCTTCTTCGGCGTGGTGGCCGATCCGCATACCTATGGCGCGCTGTTCTACATGCTGCTGTCGCTGGCCACCGGCATTTTCTTCTTCACCTGGGTGGTGACCGGCCTGTCGCTCTCGCTCGGCCTGTTGATCCTGATCGTCGGCATTCCGCTGACCGTGCTGTTCTTCGGCTCGGTGCGCGGGCTGGCGCTGCTGGAAGGGCGGCTGGTGGAAGCATTGCTGGGCGAGCGCATGCCGCGCCGTCCGCGCTACACCGACCGCAGCCGCACGTGGCTGCAGCGCATCGGCGACATGTTCACCGATGGCCGTACCTGGCTGACCCTGCTGTACTTCGTGCTGATGCTGCCGCTGGGCGTGATCTACTTCACCATCGCGGTGACGCTGCTGTCGCTGTCGCTGAGCCTGATCTGGGCGCCGGTTGCGGCGATCTTCAGTGGCGACATCCCGGGTGTGTACATCAACGACGTGAATGTACTGCCGATGGCGGCCTCGCCGCTGGTGGCGATCGCGGTTGCCGCGGCGGGCGCGCTGCTGCTGCTGCTGACGATGCACCTGGCACGCGGCATCGGCAAGCTGCACGGGCTGATCGCCAAGAACCTGCTGGTGCGGTTGTAATGGTCAGGGGTCGGATCCCTGTTCGGAGAACAGGGCTCTGACCCCGGATCCCATCATGCTGGGTCAGAGCCCTTTCCGTTGGAAAGGGATCCGACCCCACGGCGGGGAGTTACCCCGCCTTTCGCCGCAACGGAGTGACGTTGCTCTTCTTCTTCGTGGCCTTCGCCGCAGGTGCTTCGGCATGCGCGGCGAAGAAGTCGCGCACCTTCGGATACACCACCTCGCGCCAGCGACGGCCGCTGAAGATGCCGTAGTGGCCGGCGCCTTCGACGATGAAATGCTCGCGGCGGTCAGTAGCAATGCCGGTGCACAGCGCCTGCGCTGCTTCGGTCTGGCCAAGGCCGGCGATATCGTCCAGTTCGCCCTCGATGCTCAGCAGCGCGGTATCGCGGATCGCCGACGGGTCGACCTTCTCGCCGTTGACCACCCACTCGCCACGCGGCAGCAGGAAGTCCTGGAACACCACGCGGATGGTATCCAGGTAGTACTTGGCCGGCATGTCCAGCACCGCGTTGTACTCGTCGTAGAAGCGACGGTGCGCGTCGGCGTCTTCCAGGTCGCCCTTGACCAGGTCGGTGTAGAAATCCCAGTGCGAACTGAAGTGGCGGCTGGGGTTCATCGACAGGAAGCCGGCGTGCTGCAGGAAGCCCGGATACACGCGGCGGCCGGCGCCGGGATAGCTGGCCGGCACGGTGTGGATGACGTTGTTCTCGAACCACGACAGCGGGTTCTGCGTGGCCAGGTTGTTCACCGCGGTCGGGCTGCAGCGCGCATCGATCGGGCCGCCCATCATCACCAGGGTGCGCGGAGTCGGCTCGCCACGGCTGGCCATCAGTGAAACCGCGGCCAGCACCGGTACCGTCGGCTGGCACACGCTGACCACGTGCAGGCGTTCGACGCCCAGATGGCGGATGAACTCCTGGATGTAGGCGATGTAGTCGTCCAGGCCGAACTCGCCTTCGTTGGCCGGCACCATGCGCGCGTCCACCCAGTCGGTGACGTACACACGGTGGTCGCGCAGCAGCGTGCGCACCGTATCGCGCAGCAGCGTGGCGTGGTGCCCGGACAGCGGTGCCACCACCAGCACGAACGGCTGGTTGAGCATGGTGTGCAGCTGGTCGGCTTCATTGCTGTGGCGCTTGAAGCGCAGCAGCTTGCAGAACGGCTTGCTCACTTCCTCGTGCACGACGATCGGCACGCGCTCGCCGTCGACCTCGATTTCGTTGATGCCCCACTCGGGCTTCTCGTAATCCTTGCCGATGCGGTGGAACAGCTCATTGACCGCCGCCAGGCGATCAGCGCCGGGCATCTGCGACCACCAGTGGCCCGGGTTGGCGAAGAATTTGGCGTTGGCCTGGGCCTGGTGCACCCAGGGGGCGAGCAGGTTGCGGGTCAGTTCGTGCAGTTGATAGAGCATGACGACCGAATATGTATGGTCATATGTTGCCGCGCAGCATATCCCATCCGGGTGTCCCGCAGGTTAAGTTGGCTGAAAATAATGAATCCGGATTCACATCCGTTCCAGCGCGGCGGCATCGCCTGCCAGGGCGGGGCCCAGCCAGCAGTGCGACCCTACCGGCTGCAGGCCGTGCCGGGCCAGCGTCCGCCGATACCAGCGTGCTGGGCGGGCCTGGAAGCCGTCGTGGTCGCCTTCGAACGCGTCCTCGGCGGCGAAGGTCTCCAGGAAGGCCACACCGCCGGTCAGCTCGGCCACGCCGGCCAGGCCGGCGCGCAGCTCGCGGTCGGGCACGTAGTGCATCACGTCCGAACACACCAGCAGGTCGACCGGGGCGCAGGGCCGCAGCCAGGCGAAGTCGCCGAAGCTGGCCAGGTGCAGGTTGCGGGTGCGGCCGTAGCGGCGCACAGCGTACTCGCTGCTGTCGAAGCCCAGGTATTCGACCTTCGGACGCAGCTTCAGCAGCGGTGCGCGCCAGGCGCCTTCGCCGCAGCCGATGTCCAGCACACTGCGGATCGGTCGTTCCAGGTAGTACTCGGCACTGGCCACGGCCAACGCGACCTTGCGCGCCAGGCGGGCGCTGCCGCCGATGTCGGCGCGGCGGTACCAGCGTTGGAAGTAGGCGGCGTCGTAGGTCTTGTCCATGGGGCGGTGCGCGGTCGGGGGAAACGGCGCCTATCGTACGGCGTTGCGCCCCCGGGTGTGGCGGACCCGCAGTAGAGCCACGCCACGCATGGCTGTCCTGATGCGGCGATTGGACGCGGCAGCCACCCATGAGGTGGCTCTACTGCGACAATAGGCGCCCATCTACGCCAGCCGCCGGAGCGAGCGCATGCAGAGCTACTACTGGGTCAAGACCTTCCACATCGTGTTCGTGGTGGCGTGGATGGCCACGGTGTTCTACCTGCCGCGCATCCTGGTCAACCTGGCCGAGACCGCAGGCCAGCCGGCGGTGACCGAGCGCCTGCAGCTGATGGGCCTGCGCCTGTACCGTTTCGGCCACTCGATGTTCGGCCTGGCCTTTGTGCTGGGCCTGGTGCTGTGGCTGGGCTACAAGGTCATCCCGGATTTCCCGACCATGGTCGCGCCGGGCGGCGCTGGCTGGCTGCACGCCAAGCTGGGCCTGGTGGTGGTGCTGCTGGTGTATTTCAGCTGGATCGGCCGTCTGTTGAAGGGCGTGGCCAAGGGCAGGGCGCTGCCGTCGTCGCGCGCGCTGCGCTGGATCAACGAGATCCCGCTGCTGGCGTTCATTCCGATCGTGTGGCTGGTGCTGGCCAAGCCGTTCTGAACGGGGCGCGCAGCGCATCGCACAGATGCATCCACGCATGGCGTGGATCTACTGGGTGCAGCTGTGGCTTTTGATGTTCAGGTCCGCCATGAGCGAGCCGAGCATCGCAGGTGAAACAGGGGCGAAGAGGCGCCGATGTCTGAGCGCAGCGAGTTCGGCGCCGTCCCCTGATTCACCGAGAAGCGCAGGGAACCGGTGCATAGCACCGGCTCGCGTTCGGCGGCGTGTTCTTTGGTTACTTTCTTGCACGAGCAAGAAAGTAACAAGCCGATGAATCAGGCCGCTTCGTACGTGCCGTAGCTGCGCAGGCGGGTGTAGCGCTGCTCCAGCAGCTGTTCGGTGGACAGCTTGTCCAGCGCGTCCAGTTCGTTCAGCAGCACGGCCTTCAGGCGCTTGGCCATCTGGGTCGGATTGCGGTGGGCGCCGCCGGTGGGCTCGCGCACGACCTTGTCGACCAGGCCCAGGCTCTTCAGGCGCGGCGCGGTCAGGCCCAGCTGCTCGGCGGCTTCCTTGGCCTTGCCGGCGTCCTTCCACAGGATCGAGGCGCAGCCTTCCGGGGTGATGGTCGAGTACACCGCGTATTCCAGCATCACGGTGCGGTCGCCCACGCCCAGCGCCAGCGCGCCGCCGGAGCCGCCTTCACCGATCACGGTGCAGATGATCGGCACCTTCAGCTCGGCCATCTCGATCAGGTTGCGCGCGATCGCTTCGGACTGGCCGCGCGATTCGGCGTCGATACCCGGCCAGGCACCGGCGGTGTCGATCAGGGTCAGCACCGGCAGGCCGAAGCGCTCGGCCATCTTCATCAGGCGCAGCGCCTTGCGGTAGCCCTCCGGCTTGGGCATGCCGAAGTTGCGCTTGATCTTTTCCTTGGTGTCGCGACCCTTCTGGTGGCCGATCACCATTACCGCGCGGCCATTGATGCGGGCCAGGCCGCCCATGATCGCCTTGTCGTCGGCGAAGGCGCGGTCACCGGCCAGCTCCTGGAACTCATCGAACATGACGCGGATGTAGTCGGCGGTGTACGGACGCGACGGGTGCCGGGCCAGCTGCAGCACCTGCCACGAGGTCAGGTTGCGGAAGATCTGCGCGGTGCGCATGCGCAGCTTGTCCTGCAGCGCGTGCACTTCCGCCTCGACATTGACCGCCGGCCCGGCACTGGCGTTGCGCAGTTCCTGGATCTTGGCTTCCAGGTCGGCGATGGGTTGCTCGAAGTCGAGGTAGTTCGGATTCATCGGAAGCCGTCGTGTAAAGAAGGGGGCAATTCTAGCCGAATGCGTGCAAACCACCCGTACGCCTTCGTCTGGAAGGCGACGGTAGCGCAGCCGGGCAGGCGGCGCCAGTCAGCTCAGGGCACCACCAGGGCACTGCGGCCCATCAACTGGCTGCGCTGGGAAACGAAGTCGTTGTAGGCCTCGTTGGCCTCCCGGCCCAGGCCGCTGCCCAGGGTGGCAGTGGCCGAGGTGAAGGCCATCTGCGCAGCGAAGTCCTGCTTGCGCAGGGCCTTCTGTTCATCGGCGGTGGTGGCCTTCAGCCATCGCGCGTAGACCTCGCGAAGCGGCGCGGCATGCGCCTCGAAGGCCGGTGCCAGCGCCGGCAGGCTGGCCGGTGCCGGTTCAAGGCTGTATGCCGGGGCCACGTAGCCGGCCGGCTGTTCGCGCTTGAATGCACCGGGTTCGCCCATGCCTTCTTCGACGTAGGCGATGAAATCCGGTGCCGTGAACACCTTGGCGACGATCTGGCCACCACTGGAATCGACGTGGGCGACCACCTTTTCCTTCGGGAAGGGTTCGCGCACGCCGTAGGTCCAGGTCTTGTCGATGAACAGTTCGTGGGTCTTCTCGAACGGGCCCTCGAAGTCGACGCCGCCCAGCTCGATGCCGGCCTTGCCGGTGCCGAAGTTCTTCAGCTTGCTCTCGTCGGTGACATAAACCTCGCGTGCGATCACGTACTCGCTCAGGGTCGGGTTGATCAGGCCGCCGCGGCCATCGACGTAGACGATGAAGCGCACATCGCCGAGCGTGTCGGTGTGCAGGCGATGCTCGCCCACGGCCAGCGAAACTGGGCGCGAGCCGTGCGCGGCGACCGGCAGGTCCTTGCCATCGATGCTCAGCGCCAGCGGCGTGTCGGTCGGATTGTCGATCTGGAACTCGATCTTCGACGGCGAGCAGGCGGCCAGCGCCAGTGCGGCAACGAACGGGAACAGCAGGGTCTTCATCGGCAATCGTCCTTGATGACTGGAACGGGAAAACAGGAACACGAAGCAGCCAGCCTCAGCTGGCCCACGGCGGGCTGTAGCGCACCTTCAGCGTGCGTACGGCCGGGTCGGCGCGCAGCGCCTCCATCAGCTTGGAATCGATGCGCACTGCGCTCTGCCCGGAGACATCCAGCATGCCGGCGACACCGCCGTGCGGGCCCTTCAGCAGCAGGTCCAGGCGCAGCGGCGTGCGCCCCGGGCGATGGCGGTCGAGCAGGGCATTGATGCGCTCCCAGACCGGGCGCTGCTGGCGCAGGTCCAGGCGCAGCGACAGCCGCGTGGCGTAGTTGGCGCACACTTCGTCGAAGTCCCAGCACTGGCGGATGCGCAACGCGAAGCCGCCGTTGAATTCGTCCTCACGCAGGCCGCCCTTGACCACCAGGATGCGGTCCTTGGTCATCAGGTGGCCGAACTCGGCCATCGCATCGGAGAACGCGCTGCACTCCACCCGGCCGCGACCGTCCTCCAGCTGGATGAAGATCTGGCTTTCGCCCTTGCGGCGCACGCCGACCACCTGGCCGGCCAGCACGGTCTGCACTTCCGGGCGCCAGCGCTTCTCGCCGCCACCGCCGCCGCCGCTGTTGGCGCTCCAGATTTTCTCCACCGAACCCAGGTCGTTGCCTACCAGATCGCGCACATCGTCGCGCCAGGGATCGAACGGGTGGCCGCTGAGGTAGAAGCCCAGCGTGTCGCGCTCGCCGTTGAGGCGCTGAAGCAGCGGCCATTCTTCGGCTTCCGGCAGGTCCAGCTGGATCGAAACGGTGCTCGGATCGGGCCCGCCAAACAGCGAATTCTGCCCGGACGCACGCTCGCGTGCCATCTGGTCGGTGGCCTTGATCACTTCCGGCAGCTGCAGCATCAGCGAGGCACGGTTGCGGCCGAGTTCATCGAGCGCGCCACAGTTGATCATCGCTTCCAGCGTGCGCCGGTTGAGCTTGGCCGAGCCGACACGGGTGCAGAAGTCCAGCAGATCCTTGAACGGTCCGCCCTTCAGTCGTTCCTCGACCACCGCTTCGCAGGCGCCCTGGCCGACGCCCTTGATCGCGCCCAGACCGTACTGGATCGTGTCCGGTGTGACCGCTTCGAACATGAAGGCCGACTGGTTCACCTTCGGCGGCAGCACGGTCAGGCCGAGGTTGCGCACCTCGTCGAGGAAGCCGACCACCTTGTCGGTGTTGTCCAGGTCCGAAGACAGCGTGGCCGCCATGAACTCGGCCGGGTAATGGCGCTTCAGCCAGGCGGTCTGGTAGCTGACCAGTGCGTATGCAGCGGCGTGCGACTTGTTGAAGCCATAGCCGGCGAACTTCTCCATCAGGTCGAAGATTTCGTCGGCCTTGGGGCCATCGACGCCGCCCTTGGCTGCACCTTCGCGGAAGATCTCGCGGTGCTTGGCCATTTCCGCCGGCACCTTCTTGCCCATCGCGCGTCGCAGCAGGTCAGCGCCGCCCAGCGAGTAGCCGCCGACGATCTGCGCCATCTGCATCACCTGCTCCTGGTACACCATGATGCCGTAGGTGTCCTTCAGAATCGCTTCGGTGCGCGGATCGGGATAGATGATCTCTTCCTGGCCGTGCTTGCGCGCGTTGAAGGAGGGAATCAGGTCCATCGGGCCGGGGCGATACAGCGACACCAGCGCGATCAGGTCTTCGAAGCGGTCGGGGCGCGCGTCCTTCAGCAGGCGGCGCATGCCCGAGGATTCGAACTGGAACACCGCGCCGGTGTTGCCGTTGGCGAAGATGTCCTTGTAGGTGGGCGCATCGTCGAGCGGGATCGCGGCAATGTCGACCGGCGGAATGCCCGCGCGTTCGTGGCGCTTGTTGATCGCCTTCACTGCCCAGTCGATGATGGTCAGCGTGCGCAGGCCGAGGAAGTCGAACTTCACCAGGCCCACTTCTTCCACGTCGTTCTTGTCGAACTGGGTGACCGGATTCTTGCCGAGCCCATTTTCGTCGTGTTCGGCGTACAGCGGGCAGAACTCGCTCAGCGGCTCGGGCCCGATCACCACGCCACCGGCGTGCTTGCCGGCGTTGCGGGTCAGGTCTTCCAGCTGCAGCGCCAGATCGATCAGGTCGCGGACATCGTCCTCGGTTTCATAGCGCTGGATCAGTTCGGCCGAGGCCATTTCCGAGCTCGGGCCTTCCTTGCCCTTGCCCAGCGCATCCTTCAGGTGGATGCCCAGGATGTTCGGGATCAGCTTGGAAACACCGTCGACCAGGCCATACGGGAAGCCGAGCACGCGGCCGGAGTCGCGCACCACCGCCTTGGCGGCCATGGTGCCGTAGGTGATGATCTGGCTGACGCGCTCGCGCCCGTACTTGCGCGCGACGTAGTCGATCACCTCGTCGCGGCGGTCCATGCAGAAGTCGATGTCGAAGTCGGGCATCGACACGCGTTCCGGGTTCAGGAATCGCTCGAACAGCAGGTTGTACGGCAGCGGGTCCAGATCGGTGATCTTCAGCGCCCAGGCCACCAGCGAGCCGGCACCCGAGCCGCGGCCGGGACCGATCGGGATGCCCTGGTTCTTGCCCCACTGGATGAAGTCGGCCACGATCAGGAAGTAGCCGGGGAAGCCCATCTTGATGATGGTGTTGAGCTCGAACTCCAGGCGCTCGAAGTACTCCTCACGGGTCTTGCCCGGCGCCAGCGGATTCTTCTCCAGGCGCTCTTCCAGGCCGTCGCGCGACATCTTCTGGATCCAGGTGTCCAGGGTCTCGTCGTCGGGCACCGGGTAGTTGGGCAGGAAGTAGGTGCCCAGCCGCATCTCGATGTTGCAGCGCTCGGCCAGCGCCAGCGTGTTGTCGATCGCATCGGGGATGTCGGCGAACAGCGCGCACATCTCCTCGGCCGACTTCAGGTACTGCTGGTCGCTGTACTCGCGCGGACGCTTGGGATCGTCCAGCACGCGGCCGGTGGAAATGCACACGCGCGCTTCGTGCGCGCTGAAATCCGACGGCGACAGGAAGCGCACGTCATTGCTGGCGACCACCGGCAGGCCGCGCTGGCCGGCAGCCATCAGCGCGAACTGGTTGAAGCTTTCCTCGCCCTCGCGGCCGGTACGGGTCAGCTCCAGGTGCAGGCCATCGCCGAACACGCGCTGCCAGTCGGCCAGCTGCTGCTCGGCCAGTTCATGCTTGCCGTCCAGTGCCAGGCGCCCGGCCAGGCTCTGCCGGCCGGCCAGCGCGAACAGGTTGGCATTGCCGGCCTTCAGCCAGTCCGGGTGGATGGCCACGCCGCCTTCCGGGCGATGGCCCTCCATCCAGGCGCGGGTCAGCAGCCGTGACAGGCTCAGGTAGCCCTCGCGGTCGCGGCACAGCAGGGTCATCCGCCACGGGTCCTGGCCTTCCTCGGCGATCAGCACGTCGGCACCGGCGATCGGCTTGATGCCCACGCCTTCGGCGGCCTTGTAGAACTTGACCAGGGCGAACAGGTTGTTGAGATCGGTCACCGCCAGCGCAGGCAGGCCGAGCTCGACCGAGCGCGACAGCAGGTTGGCCTGCTTGGCCTTCTTCGGGTCCGCCTGGTCCGGCTTGGCCGGCACGCGGATGGTCGAGTCCGCCAGCGAGAACTCGGTGTGGACGTGGAGATGTACGAAGCGGGAGTTGGACATGCCGGACCAGGTTGGAGCGCGCGGGCCCCGGGTGCTGACGGAGGTTCGTCGCCGGGGTCGGGAAGCGCTGGAATGCCCGGTCAGGGTAGCGAGGGCAGGGGGTTGCCACAAGGCTTGACAGGGGCACGGCGTGGCGCCGGATTCAGGCGTGCGGGAGGCCGCCTCCTGTAGCGCCGAGCAGGCTCAGGCGATGGCCGCGACAGCCGGCGCTTCCAGGCACTCGCGCACCGGGGCGAAGCTGCGCCGGTGCTCCACGCAGGGGCCGTGCTCGCGCAGGGCGGCCAGGTGGGCCGGAGTGCCATAGCCCTTGTGCTGCTCGAACCCATACTGGGGGTGGCGGGCGTGCACGTCCTGCATGTAGCGATCGCGCGAGACCTTGGCCAGGATCGAGGCGGCCATGATCGCGCGGTCGATGCCATCGCCGCCGACCAGCGCCTGCGCCGGCAGTACCAGGCCCTTGGGTACCACGTTGCCGTCGATGCGGGCGAAGCCGGCCACGTGGGCGACCGCTGCAACGACGTCACGCATGCCCTGCAGGGTGGCCTGGTAGATGTTCAGGCGGTCGATGGTGTCCACGTCCACCAGCACCACATGCCAGGCCAGGGCGCGCTCGACGATGCGGTCATGCAGCTGCTCGCGGCGGGCAGCGGTCAACTGCTTGGAATCATCCAGGCCGTTGATCCGTGGCCGTGACGGATCGAATACCACCGCCGCCACCGCCACCGGCCCGGCCAGCGGGCCACGCCCGGCCTCGTCGACACCGGCGACCAGGCGCTCCGGCTCGACCACTGCCGTACCGTCGAACAGGGCCAGGCTTGCTGCTGCGGCGTGGCGGCGGCTCATGCCTGCGCCTGGTCGCGCATCAGCAGCTCGCCGACGGCATCGGCGGCACGCGCCGAGGCGTTGCGTCGCAGTCGCTCGTGCAGGCGCACATAAGTGTCCTGCAGGTCGATCACCCGCTGCGGGTGGTCGAACCACTGCTGGATGGCCGCGGCCAGCCTGTCCGGCGTGCAGTCGTGCTGCATCAGCTCCGGTGCCAGGTCCTGGCCGGCCAGGATGTTGGGCAGGGCGAAGCGGTCGACTTTGATCAGGCCAAGCGCCTTGACCAGTCGATAGGTCAGTTCGTTGACGCGGTAACCGACCACCATCGGCCGCTTCACCAGCATGGCTTCCAGGGTCGCGGTGCCGGAGGCCAGCACCACCACGTCGGCGGCGATCATCGCGTTGCGCGCCTGGCCGTCAAGCACGTGCGAGTAGGCCACCGGCAGCGCCGAGCGCGACAGCTGTTCTTCGATCAGCTGCCTGCAGGCCGGGTTGGCGGCAGGCACCACCACATGCAGGCCCGGAATGCGTTCGGAGACCTGCCAGGCGGCTTCGAAGAACGGTTCGCCCAGGCGCGAGATCTCGCCGAGGCGGCTGCCCGGCAACACCGCCAGCACCTTGGCCGAGGCCGGCAGGCCGAGCGCGGCGCGTGCTTCCTCGCGGTTGCCTTGCAGCGGAATGTCATCGGCCATCGGGTGGCCGACGAAGCGCGCGTCGATGCCGTGCCGGGCATAGATCGGCGGCTCCATCGGGAACAGGCACAGCACCAGGTCGGCGCTGCTGCCGATTTTCTCGGCGCGCTTTTCGCGCCAGGCCCAGACCGACGGGCTGACGTAATGCACGGTGCGCACGCCACGCTGCTTCAGCCAGCGCTCGATGCCCAGGTTGAAGTCGGGGGCGTCGATGCCGATGAACACGTCCGGCTGCCAGTCCAGCGCACGCTGGTGGAACGCCGAGCGCAGCTTGAGCAGGCGCGGCAGGTGGCGCAGCACTTCGGTCAGGCCCATCACCGCCAGCTCGCTGGCATCGTGCCAGGTCTGGCAGCCGGCGCTGCGCATGGCGTCGCCACCGATACCGGCGAACTCGGCATTCGGGAAGCGCGCCTTCAGTTCACGCACCAGGCCCGCACCGAGCAGGTCGCCGGAGGCTTCACCGGCAACCAGCGCGATCCGCAACGGGCGCTCGCTGAGCACCCGCTGCGCGGGAACGCTGCCGGCCATCGAGGCAAGCGGGATCACCGCGGCGCCGGCCGGCGCCTGGCCGGTCGAGCTGCTCATCGCAGCAGGGGCCTCTCGGCGTGCTCGATGAAGTCCAGCATCGCCTTCACGTCGTCGCTGTCACGCGCCTGTTCGGTCAGCTGCACCTTGGCCTCTGCCAGCGGCAGGCCCGCGACGTACAGCGTGCGGTACGCACGCTTGATGGCCGAAATGCGGTCAGCGTCAAAGCCGCGCCGCTTCAGGCCTTCGCTGTTGATGCCACGCGGGCGTCCCAGCGAATCGGTGCCGACCATGGTGAACGGCGGTACGTCACCATTGGTCAGCGCGCCCATGCCGAGGAAGGCATGCGCGCCGATGCGGCAGAACTGGTGGGCACCGGCGAAGCCGCTGATGATCACGTAGTCGCCCACGGTCACATGGCCGGCCAGGGTGGTGTTGTTGGAGAACACGCAGAAGTTGCCGACATGGCAGTCGTGTGCCACGTGCGTGTAGGCCAGCATCCAGTTGTCGTTGCCGATGGTGGTGATGCCGCCGCCGCCGCCGGTGCCACGGTTGAGCGTGACGAACTCGCGGAACACGTTGCGATCGCCGATCACCAGTTCGGTGCGCTCGCCGCCGAACTTCTTGTCCTGCGGCTCGCCACCGATCGCGGCATGGCCGACGAAGCGGTTGTCGCGGCCGATCCGGGTCGGGCCGTGGATGCTGCAATGGGGGCCCACCACCGTGCCGGCACCGATTTCAACGTCGGGGCCGATCAGGGTGAAGGCGCCCACCTGAACATCGTCAGCCAGGCGTGCGGCCGGGTCGATGACGGCGGTAGGGTGGATCCGCGGTGCGTTGTCAGTCATTGCTGCCTCCAGTGGATCAGCCCTTGGCGCCGGCACACATGACCTCGGCCGACGCGACGACTTCGCCGTTGACCTTGGCTTCGCCGTAGTACCAGCCCATGTTGCGGATCAGGCGCTTCATCTGCACGTCCAGCATCAGCACGTCACCGGGCACGACCTGCTTGTTGAAGCGGGCGTTTTCCACCTTGACCATGTAGAACAGCTTGGACTGCGCATCGCGGCCGAGCGTGAGCTGGGTCATGACGCCGCCAGCCTGCGCCAGCGCTTCGATGATCAGCACCCCGGGCATGATCGGGCGGCCCGGGAAGTGGCCCTGGAAGAACGGCTCGTTGATGCTGACGTTCTTCTGCGCCAGGATCCGCTTGGCCTCGACGTCGAGTTCAAGCACCCGGTCCACCAGCAGGAACGGGTAGCGGTGCGGAAGCAGTTCCTGGATCTGGCAGACGTCGATCGGAAGCTGCAGCGAATCGTTCATTCTTTCTCCTTGCCAGCAGCCAGAACGCGGCGAGCCAATGCGTCCAGCTGCTTGAAGCGCGCGGCGTTCTTGCGCCACGTGCGGTTGTCGGTCAATGGGGTGCCGGACGAATACTCGCCCGGCTCATGGATGGAGTTGCGGACCACCGACTTGCCGGTGATCACGACCTTGTCGCAGATCTCGAGGTGGCCGACCACGCCAACGTGGCCGCCGAGGAGGCAGTAGCGGCCGATCTTGGCGCTGCCGGCGATGCCGGTGCAGCCGGCAATGGCCGAGTGCGCGCCGATCTGCACGTTGTGCGCGATCTGCACCAGGTTGTCCAGGCGCACGTCTTCGTCCAGCACGGTGTCTTCCAGCGCACCACGGTCGACGCAGGTGTTGGCGCCGATCTCGCAGTCATCGCCGATGCGGACGCCGCCGAGCTGCGGCACCTTGATCCACTTGCCGGCGTCCATCGCCAGGCCGAAGCCATCGGCGCCGAGTACGGCACCGGGATGCACGCGCACGCGCTTGCCCAGCCTGACCCGGGTGACCAGGGTGACCCGTGCGATCAGCTCACAGCCGGAATCCAGGCTGCAGTCCTCGCCGATCACGCTGCCGGTGCCGATGATGCAGTTCTCGCCGACGACGCTGCGCGCACCCACTGAGACGAACGGGCCGATATGGGCGCTGGCCGCGACCTGGGCGCTGGGATCGATCACCGCGCTGGGGTGAATGCCCGGCGGGCGGGTCGGCGCGATGTCGAACAGCGCGGCGATCTTGGCGAAGGTGGTGTACGGGTCCTTGGCGACGAGCGCGGCGCCGGGAGCGGACTCGGCGTCGTCGGCACGCAGCACCACCAGCGAGGCCTGGCTGTCGGCCAGCTGGGCGCGGTAGCGCGGGTTGGCAAGGAAGGTCAGCTGGCCAGGACCGGCATGGGCGAGGGTAGCCACGCCATGGATGGCGGTAGCGGGATCGCCATGGACCTGCAGGCCGAACTGCTCGGCGAGTTGCTGGGCGGTGTAGGTGGGAGTATTCACGGCGGGAGTTTAACGTGTGGCGCCATTTCGGTCATGCGGTGGGGCATATGCAGCCAACGGCAGGGCCCCTCACGGCCGGCAGAGCCAGTGTCATGGGCTGGGTCGGACGGGGCGGGGCTGCGGGGGGCGGCGCAAGTACGTCCATGTAGCCTTGGTCGCCGCATCCATGCGGCTCACACCCCCGCAGCCCCACCCCGTCC
>NZ_JBHHMJ010000023.1:0-2139 GCF_042136455.1 Stenotrophomonas sp. 3diitr2024 | reverse complement strand
CGCCAGCCCATGCTCGGCTGCTTCTGGCCTCGGCACGAAGAGCAGCCGAGCGTGGGCTCGGCTCTACAGGTCATGGCGCCCACCCAAACATGTGCATGGTTTCGGGATGATGCTGGGAGTCACTCCCTGCATCGTTCCACTTCCAAGACAATCCGGCGCAACATGCGTGCTATTGCCGACATCGGCATTGCTCTATTGTTGAACCCGATTCTGGATCTTGGGGAACAGACCGCATGGCGGTAGAAGCAGCGACCAGCGAGCTGGTCAAGGTCGTCGCCCTGCTGGGCGCGGCGGTGGTGATGGTGCCCCTGTTCCGCCGGGCCGGCCTGGGCTCGGTGCTGGGCTACTTCGCCGCTGGCCTGGCGATCGGACCGTTCGGGCTGGGCTGGTTCTCCGACCCGCAGGCGATCCTGCATACCGCCGAGCTCGGCGTTGTGATGTTCCTGTTCGTGATCGGCCTGGAAATGCGGCCCTCGCATCTGTGGAGCCTGCGCAAGGAAATCTTCGGGCTGGGCACGCTGCAGATCGTCACCTGTGCGCTGGTGCTGACCAGCATCGCCAAGCTGTTCGGCCTGCCGTGGCAGGTGGCCTTCATCGGCGCCACCGGCTTCGTGCTCACCTCCACCGCGGTGGTGATGCAGCTGCTGGCCGAGCGTGGTGACATCGCGCTGCCGTCGGGCCAGAAGATCGTCTCCATCCTGCTGTTCGAAGACCTGCTGATCGTGCCGTTGCTGGCGCTGGTGGCGTGGATGGCGCCGGGCGCGGGCAGTGCCGATGGCGAGGGCTCGCGCTGGCTGTCGGTGGCGATCGGCGTGGGTGCCATCGTCGGCCTGGTGCTGGTCGGCCGCTTCCTGCTCAACCCGCTGTTCCGCGTGCTGGCCGAATCGAAGGCGCGCGAGGTGATGACCGCCGCCGCGCTGCTGGTGGTGCTGGGCGCGGCGCTGCTGATGCAGCTGTCCGGCCTGTCGATGGCGATGGGCGCGTTCCTGGCCGGTGTGCTGCTGAGCGAATCGACCTTCCGCCACCAGATCGAGGCGGACATCGAGCCGTTCCGCGGCATCCTGCTGGGCCTGTTCTTCCTCAGCGTCGGCATGGCGCTGGACCTGGGCGTGGTGGCCGGCAACTGGCAGCTGATCCTCGGCCTGGTGCTGGCGTTGATGGCGGCCAAGGCGCTGTGCATCTACGTGGTCGCGCGCATCATGGGCAGCGACCACGCGCAGGCGCTGGATCGGGGCGTGCTGATGGCGCAGGGCGGCGAGTTCGCCTTCGTGCTGTTCTCCGCCGCCGCATCGGCCGGCGTGATCAACCTGGAGATCAATGCCAACTTCACCGCCGTGGTGGTGCTGTCGATGGCGCTGACCCCGCTGGTGGTGCTGCTCTACAAGCGCATCGCGCCGAAGCCGACGGTGAACATGGACGGCGTGGACGAGGCCGATGGCCTGTCCGGCAGCGTGCTGCTGATCGGCTTCGGCCGCTTCGGCCAGGTCGCCAGCCAGTCGCTGCTGGCGCGCGACGTGGACGTGACCATCATCGACAACGATGTGGAGATGATCCAGAGCGCGGCGCGCTTCGGTTTCAAGATCTACTACGGCGACGGTACGCGACTGGACGTGCTGCATGCCTCGGGCGCGGCCACCGCACGTGCGATTGCGGTGTGCGTGGACAAGGCCGAGGCGGCTGACCGCATTGTTGAGCTGGTGTCGCACGAGTTCCCGCAGGCAAAGCTGATGGTGCGCTCGTTCGACCGCGAGCATTCGCTGCGGCTGATCCATGCCGGTGTCGATTTCCAGATCCGCGAGACGTTCGAGTCGGCGGTGCTGTTCGGCCAGGCCGCGCTGGTGGAACTGGGTGCGGACGAGGACGACGCGGTGGAGATTGCCGAGCAGATCCGTCGCCGCGATGCCGAGCGCTTCGAGCTGGAGATTGCCGGGGGCGGCTTGAATGCCGGCGCCAAGATGGTGTTCGGCAACTCCGGCCAGGGCGTGCCGACGCCGACGCCGTTCACCGCGCCGAAGCGGGCAAGCAAGACGTTGAACCCGCAGGACGTGCCGGAAGAGGAAGAATAAAGCCCGGTAGTGCCGGCCGCTGGCCGGCAAATGTGCAAACGTTCCGACGATATGAGGGTGCCGGCCAGCGGCC
>NZ_JBHHMJ010000011.1:0-330 GCF_042136455.1 Stenotrophomonas sp. 3diitr2024 | reverse complement strand
GCTGATGCTGGAAGCGATGGGCGGGAAGGTGCTGATGCTGGCAATCCAGGCCGAAGGGCGTGCGCCGCTGCTGCTGATGGCGGCCTGCGACCAGCGCAGCGTGATCGGGCAGGTGCTGCAGGCGCCCTGTGGGGTGTTGGGCGAGAAGTCTTCGGCGTACAGCATGGGCTGGTGGGCCGGGTAGGCCCCTGCCCGCGAGTACATCATGCGCACCAGGCTGGACAGGGTCTTCAGGTTGCCGGCATAGGTCAGGGCGTCGAGATTGATGACCTTGACGCCACGTGCGACGGCCTCGAGAACGAAGTTACCGCCAATGAATCCGGCACCGCC
>NZ_JBHHMJ010000010.1:0-388 GCF_042136455.1 Stenotrophomonas sp. 3diitr2024 | reverse complement strand
GGCCGCTGGCCGGCAGCTTCATGGCGAATCCGAGCATCCAAAGGCTGCCGGCCAGCGGCCGGCACTACCCTCGCCAAGAGCATCCGGCCAGGGGCCGTCATGACCGGGTCAGAAAATGACGTGGCTTTGTCCGCTCGGTGCACCCTGCGGGCCGAAACGGCGTTCGTGGATCTCGCCGTGGCCGTCGGCGTCGATCAGCAGCACGGTGCTGGCGCGGGTGCCGTAGTCGTCGCCGCGGATGAAGGGCGGGCTCAACCAGCGCTCGCGTTCCAGGCCAATGCCGGTGTCGGGCAGGTCGCTGTCGGCAGGGCGGTGTTCGTTGGCCAGCGCATTCCAGAGCGGGGTCAGGTCCGGGGTCAGATCCCTTTCGCGCTGCGAAAGGGATCTG
>NZ_JBHHMJ010000006.1:0-2027 GCF_042136455.1 Stenotrophomonas sp. 3diitr2024 | reverse complement strand
GGCCAGCTCAAGGCGCTCCTGCCCGGCGCGCGGCGCCCAGCCGGCATCGCCGGCCGGCGCCGCAGTACCGTCTTCATGCGGCGCTGCGGCCAGCGCGTCGTGCGGCGCTGCGCCTGAAGCCTCGCCGTCAGGGTGCTCGGCCGGCAGGTCGAACACGCCGCGGAACTGCGGCTGCTGTTCGGCATGCAGCGCGTAGTCCGGCACTGCCACCTCGCCGGGGGCCGCCTGCGCGAGCAGCTCATCCTGCGCTGCGGCGGCCGGCGTGGGATCATCCTCCCGCGTGGGCACCGGCTCGTCCCAGCGCGGCAGGTCGGTCACTGCCTCGGGCAGCTCCACTACTTCGTCATCGCGCAGCGTCTGCGCCTGCCAGTCAGCCTGGGCGGCGACGTCGGCGACCGGTTCGGCAGCCACGTCATCCTGCCCCCCGGTTTCGCTCGCCCAAGCCGGCATCGCCGGCTCCTGGCGGCCCGCTTCGGGCACCACCGACGACCACGAGGACTGCTCGGCCAGGGTATCCAGCGCCGCGCCCGCCGGTACCGCAGCGGTCAGACCGGCGGCATCGTCTTCGTCGCGCAGCGGCGGCAGCGGCGATGGCTTGCGACGACGCAGCAGCCAGGCTGCACCGGCCGCCAGCAGCAGCACCGGCAGCCCCAGCCAGTACCACGGCGTTGCCGCATCGCGGGTATCCGGTACCTGTGCCAGGCGCTGCTGCGCGGCGGCCAGGTCGTTGTCCTTCATCGCGATCAGCGACTGCTGCTGTTCCTTGAGTTTTTCCAGGTCGGCGACGCGCTGCTTCAGCTCGCCAATCTCGGCATCGCGGGTCGCGATGTCCTCGCGTGCCTGGCGCAGTTGTTCGTTGCCCAGCATGTCACCCTCGCTGCCGGCTCCAGTGCCGGTGGTTGTGCCCGCGCGCGCGGCGTCGGAAGCCAGCGCCGGGGCGATTTCAAGTCGTGCCCCATTGGCCGCGGCCGGGGAAGAAGCGTTCGTGGTTGCCGCCGCGGCCACCGGGGCGACGGTACCCGCCGGTTGCGGCACGGTGCGCGCCTGCCGCCACTGCGCTGCATGCTCGCGCACCAGCGCTGCGGCCTCGGCGGCATCGACCGCCGCCAGTGCATCGCTGCCGGGCATGCGCAGTACGGCGCCTTGCTTGAGCAGGTTGACGTTGCCGCGGATGAAGGCCTCCGGGTTGGCCCGCAGCAGGGCGATCATCGCGCGGTCGCGGCTGACCTGGTTGCCGCGGGCCACCGCGCTGGCGATCTGCGACAGGGTCTGCCCACGCTGGACGATGACGCTGCCATCGGCTGCCTGCGCGGCAGCGGGTGCATCCCCTGCACGCGGGCGAGCCGATGCAGGTGCCGGCGCTGCCGCAGTGGACGGCGCAGGTGCGCTTGCGCTCTCCGCAGCGGCCGGCGCCGGTGCAACGTCTCGCACGATGGTGTTGGAGAGGGTACCGGCCGGCGCGACGATTTCCGGTTCGGCCACCGCCAGTGCGCTGGAGGGCGCATCGACCAGCGCCGAGTATTCGCGCACCAGGCGGCCCTGGCCCCAGTCGGCCTCGATCAGGAAGCTCAGCGACGGGGTTTCGACCGGCGTCTGCGAGGTCACCCGCACCACCGCCCTGCCCTGCGCATTGCGGGTCAGTTCGAACTGCAGCTCGCTGACCAGCCCGGCCGGCCGCTGCAGGCCAACGCGTTCGAAGGTGACCGCAGAGGCCAGCGCGACGCGCAGGTTCTCCAGTTCGGATGGATCGGCCGAGACTACCGGGATTTCGGCCAGCAGGGGCTGGCCTGGCTTGGACAGGACACGGATGTCACCCAAGCCCAGGGCAAGCGCCGAACTGCTGGCCAGGGCCAGCAGCGCGGTGGAAAGATAGAGGAGCGGGCGCTTTGCGCCCCTGGCCCGTTTATTCATGGGCGACACTATAAAGCGTGCGCACCGGGGTCCGCACCCACCGAGGGGACCTTCGGTAGCGCCGGCCACTGGCCGGCAGCACCACATGCCCATCACGGCAATGCCGGCCAGCGGCC
>NZ_JBHHMJ010000155.1:0-5308 GCF_042136455.1 Stenotrophomonas sp. 3diitr2024 | reverse complement strand
CCCACTCGGTGCCCAAGCTGGAAGGCCTGCCGGGCTTCACCGGCGGCCTGGTCGGCTGGTTCGGCTTCGAATGCATCGGCTACATCGAGCCGCGCCTGGCCCCGCCGGCTGGCCGTGATGAGCTGGGCACGCCGGACATCCTGCTGCTGGACTCCAACGAGCTGGCGGTATTCGACAATCTCAAGGGCCGGCTGTACCTGATCGTGCACGCCGACCCGCGTGTCGACGGTGCCTTCGAGCAGGCGCAGGCGCGCCTGGATGCCCTGACTGCGAAGCTGCGTGCGCCGGGTGCCGGCTATCCGGCGCCGCTCAACAGCGACGTGCTGGACGAATCGGATTTCGTCTCCGGCTTCACCCGCGAAGGCTTCGTCGATGCGGTCCAGCGCAGCAAGGAATACATCCGCGCCGGTGACATCTTCCAGGTGGTGCTCAGCCAGCGCCTGAGCGTGCCGTTCAAGGCGCGCCCGGTGGATGTGTACCGCGCGCTGCGCGCGTTGAATCCCTCGCCGTACATGTATTTCCTCGATGTCGGCGACCTGCAGGTGGTTGGTTCCTCGCCGGAAATCCTGGTGCGTCTGCAGGATGGCGAAGTGACCGTGCGCCCGATCGCCGGCACCCGCCCGCGTGGCGCCACGCCCGAGCTGGACCTGGCACTGGAAGCCGAGCTGCTGGCCGATCCGAAGGAACGTGCCGAGCACCTGATGCTGATCGACCTCGGCCGCAACGATGCCGGGCGCGTCTCCAGGGCCGGTACCGTGGAAGTGGGCGAGCAGTTCGTGATCGAACGCTACAGCCATGTCATGCACATCGTCAGCGAAGTGACCGGCCAACTGCAGCCGGGCCTGAGCTATGCCGACGTGCTGCGCGCCACCTTCCCGGCCGGCACGGTCAGCGGCGCGCCAAAGATCCGCGCGCTGGAAGTGATCCGCGAACTGGAACCGATCAAGCGCAACGTCTACGCCGGCAGCATCGGCTACATCGGCTGGCACGGCGATGCCGATACCGCGATCGCGATCCGCACTGCGGTCATCAAGGATGGCCGCCTGTACGTGCAGGCCGGCGCCGGCATCGTCTACGACTCGGACCCGGACAAGGAATGGGACGAGACGATGAACAAGGGCCGTGCGCTGTTCCGCGCCGTCGCCCAGGCCGCCAAGGGCCTGTGACGCTCCCCGTGCCGTGGCCTGCGCCACGGCATCGTCCGCTGTTCCCATTGAAGACAAGGAGTACCGCATGAAGCTGCTGAGCGCATTGCTGTGGTCGTCGCTGCTGGCCACGATGGCCCCGTCTGCGTGGGCGCAGGCCAATACCATTCCGTCGCAGCCGCACCTGCTGGTGAAGGGGCAGGGTACCCGCACAGTGATGCCCGACCGCTTCGGCCTGCAGTTGAACATCGAAGAGACCGACATGGATGCCGACGCCGCGCGGCGCCGCGTGCAGGGCAACGTGGCCCGCGTGCTGGCGCTGTTCAAGCAGCACAAGGCGGTGGACGGCAGCGTGCGTGCGGACAACCTGCGGATCGGCCCGGCGACGCGCTATGAGCAGAACCGGCAGGTCTTCATCGGTACCCGCGTGTCGCGCCAGCTGCGCGCCAGCTTCGCCAGCGTGAAGGCGATGCAGGACGTGCTGGGTGCGTTGAAGGCCAACGAGAACGTGCAGGTCAGCAGCATGGCGCCGACCTACTCGGGCGAAGCGGCGTTGCGGCGCGAACTCAAGGGCGAGGCCGCAGCCCAGACCCGCCAGTCCGCGCAGGGCCTGGCCAAGGCCTACGGCACCCGGCTGCGCGGCCTGTACAGCATTTCCGACGTAGCGCCGAACTTTGCTTATGGCATCCAGGCCGGCAGTTGGCCGAGCAGTGGGGATCTGGTGACGCCGCCTTCGCCGCCCGCGCCCGAGGCACCGATGAACAGCATCGAGACCACGGGCTCCCGCCTGCCCGAGTCGGTCGAAGCCGGCCCCATCACCTACACCGAAAACGTGTACGCCATTTTCCTGATAAGCGACGGAACCTGACCATGTTGTGGATGATCGACAACTACGACAGCTTCACCTACAACCTCGTGCAGTACCTGCAGACGCTGGGCGCCGAGGTGAAGGTGGTGCGCAACGATGCGATGAGCGTGGACGAGATCGCCGCGCAGAAACCCGAGCGCATCGTCATCTCGCCCGGCCCGTGCACGCCCAACGAAGCGGGCGTGTCGCTGGAGCTGATCCAGCGGCTGGGCCCGACCACGCCGATCCTCGGCGTGTGCCTGGGCCACCAGGGCATCGGCCAGGTCTACGGCGGCACCGTGATCCGCGCCGGCAACATCATGCACGGCAAGACCTCGCCGATCCGCCACGAAGGCAAGGGCGTGTTCGCCGGCCTGCCGGACCGCTACCAGGCCACCCGCTACCACTCGCTGGTGGTGGACAAGAACAGTCTGCCGGACTGCCTGGAAGTGACCGCCTGGACCGAGAACGAGGACGGCTCGATCGAAGAGATCATGGGCCTGCGCCACCGCCAGTTCCCGGTGGAAGGCGTGCAGTTCCACCCCGAATCCATCCTCACCGAACACGGCCACGCCCTGCTGCGCAATTTCCTGCAGCGCCCGGCGGCCTGATCCAAGGAGCATTCCCATGAGCTTCTCCCCCCAGGAAGCCCTGCAACGCACCATCGAGCACCGCGAGATCTTCTTCGACGAGATGGTCGACCTGATGCGGCAGATCATGCGCGGCGACGTGTCGCCGATGATGACCGCCGCCATCCTCACCGGCCTGCGGGTGAAGAAGGAAACCATCGACGAGATCGCCGCCGCCGCCACGGTCATGCGCGAATTCGCGCTGGCGGTGCCGGTGGCCGACAGCACCCACCTGGTCGACATCGTCGGCACCGGTGGCGATGGCTCGCACACCTTCAACATCTCCACCTGCGCGATGTTCGTGGCGGCTGCGGCCGGTGCGCGCGTGGCCAAGCACGGCAACCGCAGCGTGTCGTCCAAGTCCGGCAGCGCCGATGCGGTGGAAGCACTGGGCGCGGCCATCGAGCTGCAGCCAGCGCAGGTGGCCGCTGCCATCGAGCAGACCGGCATCGGCTTCATGTTCGCGCCGATCCATCATCCGTCGATGAAGGTCGTCGCGCCGGTCCGCCGCGAGATGGGCGTGCGCACCATCTTCAACATCCTTGGTCCGCTGACCAACCCCGCCAGCGCGCCGTCGGTGCTGATGGGCGTGTTCCATCCTGATCTGGTGGGTATCCAGGCGCGCGTGCTGCGCGAGCTGGGCACCGAGCGCGCCATGGTGGTCTGGGGCCGCGACAACATGGATGAGATCTCGCTCGGCGCCGGCACCCTGGTGGGCGAGTTGCGCGACGGCAAGGTGCGCGAGTACGAGATCCACCCGGAGGACTTCGGCATCGCCATGTCGGCCAGCCGCAACCTGCGCGTGGACAGCCCGGAGCAGTCCATCCAGATGCTGCGCGCGGTGCTGGACAACGAGCCCGGCCCGGCGCTGGACATCGTCGCGCTCAATGCCGGCGCCGCGCTGTACGTGGCCGGCGTGGCCAGCGACATCGGTGATGGCCTGGCCCGCGCCCGTGCCGCCATCGCCAATGGCAGCGCCCGCCAGCGCCTGCAGCAGTATGTGGAGACCACCCGCGCGCTGGTTGCCTGAGCGCGCGGTTCAGCCTGACCCCGTCGATGGCCGATAATGGCGGTCCTCAGCGCCCCCGCACCGAATCGAAGACGATGAGCGACATCCTGCAGACGATCCTGGCCCGCAAGGCCGAAGAAGTAGCCCAGCGCCGCGCCCAGCGCCCGCTCGAGGAGCTGCAGGCCGCCGTGGCCAGCGCCCCGCCGGTACGTGGCTTCGTGCGCGCGTTGCAGGCGGCCGTGGCCAACGGCGACCCGGCGGTGATTGCCGAGGTGAAGAAGGCCAGCCCGTCCAAGGGCGTCATCCGCCCCGACTTCCGGCCGGCTGACATCGCGGTCAGCTACGAGTTCGGTGGTGCCAGCTGCCTTTCGGTGCTGACCGACGTGGACTTCTTCCAGGGCGCCGATACCTACCTGCAGCAGGCCCGTGAAGCCTGCACGCTGCCGGTGCTGCGCAAGGACTTCGTGATCGACGCCTACCAGGTGTACGAGGCACGCGTGCTGGGCGCCGACTGCATCCTGCTGATCGTCGCCGCGCTGGACGACACCCAGCTGGCCACGCTGTCGGAACTGGCGCTGTCGCTGGGCATGGACGTGCTGGTGGAAGTGCACGACATCGACGAACTGGAGCGCGCACTGCAGGTGCCGGCGCCGATGATCGGCATCAACAACCGCAACCTGCGCACCTTCGAGGTGTCGCTGCAGACCACGCTGGATATGCAGCAGGCGGTGCCGCGTGACCGCCTGCTGGTCACCGAAAGCGGCATCCTCGGCCCGCAGGACGTGGCGCTGATGCGCGACGCCGGCATCCATGCCTTCCTGGTCGGCGAGGCCTTCATGCGCGTGGAAGAGCCGGGCGAGGGCCTGCGTCAGCTATTCTTCGCAACATGACAACGCACTATCCGACGCCGCGCGAGGATGCGCCGCTGGTGGTCTTCGACTTCGACCACACCCTCTACGACGGCGATTCGGGTACCCACCTGTTCGCCTCGCTGATCAAGCGCAACCCGCTGCGCATGCTGGCGGCGCTGCTGGTCACGCCGATCGCCGGGCCGATGGTGGCGATGCTGCCGACCCGTCGCGCGGGCATCTCGGTCTATGTGTGGATCGGCAGCTTCGGCCTGCACCGTGCGCGCGATTTCAACAAGGTGATCGACGCCTACGTGCTGCGCAACCAGGCGCAGATGCGCGCCAAGCTGCTGCCGCAGGCGCTGGAAGTGTTCGCCGCGCACCGCGCCAAAGGCGATCGCGTGGTGGTTGCCACCGGCGCGCCGCCGGAGCTGGCCCGCGCGATCCTGGCCTTCGTGGCCCATCAGGATGTGCCGGTGATCGGCACCGAGGTCGGCCCGCGGCTGGGCGGCGTCGGTCCCACCCGTCACTGCCACAACGAAGAGAAGATGCGCATGCTGCGCGAGCGCGGCTATGGCGACATCGATATCGCCTATTCCGACAGCACCGCCGACCTGCCGCTGCTGCTGGCGGCCAAGGCGCCGGTGGTGGTGAACCCGAAGCCGGGGCGGGTGGCGTTCTTCCGCCGCGTGCTGCCGGCCGGCACCCGCATCCTCAACTGGGGATGCGTGGATCGCGGCGGCCACGTAGGCCTTCTCGCCGAAGTACTTCTCGTAGGACAGGTCCAGCGCGGTGGCACGCCACGGGTCCAGCAGCGGATTGCCGCCGCT
>NZ_JBHHMJ010000838.1:0-387 GCF_042136455.1 Stenotrophomonas sp. 3diitr2024 | reverse complement strand
CTCCCTGGTGAAATTAGCGCTGTGGAACCACCCGATCCCATCCCGAACTCGGAAGTGAAACGCAGCTGCGCCGATGGTAGTGTGGCTCAAGCCATGCGAGAGTAGGTCATCGCCAGGGTTTACACCCAAAACCCCGCTGCTGACGCAGCGGGGTTTTTCTTATTAAGTGAAGGCATTGCTTTTCTGGATACCTTCCGCCCAAGGGCAAGATCGCGAAGCTGGCGCTGCAAGCGCTGCTGCAACCGTCTCCCTGGTGAAATTAGCGCTGTGGAACCACCCGATCCCATCCCGAACTCGGAAGTGAAACGCAGCTGCGCCGATGGTAGTGTGGCTCAAGCCATGCGAGAGTAGGTCATCGCCAGGGTTTACACCCAAAACCCCGCTGCT
>NZ_JBHHMJ010000832.1:0-7270 GCF_042136455.1 Stenotrophomonas sp. 3diitr2024 | reverse complement strand
ATCCCTTTCCGCAGGAAAGGGATCTGACCCCATTTCGGTCCCCTGACCGGCCGGTGAAGCCGTCCGTCGGAAAGGTGGCAGCGGACCCCGGAAACCCGGATAATGCACAAAAGCCGGACGGGCCTCCCCGTTCGGCTTTTTCCGTGTCTGGGCCTTCCATCGCCGGCCGCTCCCCGTCTGGAGCCGCCCTCCAGGTGCTGGCCAGCCCCGCCACGGTTTACCCGTCCGCGGCCCCGATGGCCGCAACAAATCGAGGAGCCCGTCATGGGTCAGTCTGTCGTAGTGTTGGGTGCCCAGTGGGGCGATGAAGGCAAGGGCAAGATCGTCGATCTGCTCACTGAGGAAATCGGCGCCGTCGTGCGCTTCCAGGGTGGCCACAATGCCGGCCACACCCTGGTCATCAACGGCAAGAAGACCGTCCTGCACCTGATCCCGTCGGGCATCCTGCGTGACGACGCGCTGTGCCTGATCGGCAACGGCGTGGTGATCTCGCCGGCCGCGCTGCAGAAGGAAATCGCCGAGCTGGAAGCCTCCGGCGTGGAAGTACGTTCGCGCCTGAAGATCTCCCCGGCCGCGCCGCTGATCATGCCGTACCACATCGCTCTGGACCAGGCGCGCGAACGCGCTGCCGGTGGCAAGGCGATCGGCACCACCGGCCGTGGCATCGGCCCGGCCTACGAAGACAAGGTGGCGCGTCGCGGCATCCGCATCGCCGACCTGCATTACCCGAAGCAGCTGGAAGAACTGCTGCGCACCGCGCTGGATTACCACAACTTCGTGCTGACCAAGTATCTGAACACCGATGCGGTCGACTTCCAGAAGACCTTCGACGAGGCGCTGGCCTTCGGCGAATACGTGCAGCCGATGAAGTCCGACGTGGCCGGCATCCTGCACGACCTGCGCAAGCAGGGTAAGCGCGTGCTGTTCGAAGGCGCGCAGGGCGCGCTGCTGGACATCGACCACGGCACCTACCCGTACGTCACCAGCTCCAACACCACCGTCGGTGGCGCGCTGGCCGGTTCCGGCGTTGGCGCCGATTCGATCGACTACGTGCTGGGCATCGCCAAGGCCTACGCCACCCGCGTCGGCGGTGGCCCGTTCCCGACCGAACTGGACGACGAAGTCGGCCAGGGCATCCGTGACCGCGGCGCTGAGTACGGTGCCTCGACCGGCCGCCCGCGTCGTTGCGGCTGGATGGACATCGTCGCACTGAAGCGCGCCGTGGCCATCAACGGCATCAGCGGCCTGTGCATCACCAAGCTGGACGTGCTCGATGGCATGGAAAAGCTGAAGGTCTGCATCGCCTACGAATACAACGGCAAGCGCACCGAATATGCTCCGCTGGATGCGCAGGGCTGGGAAGAGTGCACCCCGGTGTACCTGGAGTTCCCGGGCTGGAGCGAGAACACCCACGGTATCACCCAGTGGGACGAGCTGCCGCCGGCGGCACGCGCCTACCTGCGTTCGCTGGAAGAACTGGCCGGCTGCCCGATCAGCATCGTTTCGACCGGCCCGGACCGCGACCACACCATGGTCCTGCAGGATCCGTTCGCCTGAGTGAGAGACCGGTAGCGCTGGGCCCTGCCTGGCGTCGCAGAAGGAAGAAGCCCCGCGAATGCGGGGCTTTTTCGTTACTGTGTCGCCAGTCCAGTGCCGGCAAGGAAGCGAAGCGATGACCAGGATGCCAGTGTGAAAGGCGAGACCGTGGTGCGGATCACCCTGTGGGTGTTGTGGAGCCTGTGGGGCGTCGCCTGCGTGGTGCTGGCGCTGGGCGCCATCGCCAATCATCTGGCCTCGCGCACCCAGACCCTGCCGCTGCTGCTGAGCCCGGGCGCGACGGCTGAGGTGACGGTCTACCGCCTCATCGATGACCCACTGCGGCTGCGACTGCGGTATGCCGCGGACGGTACTGAGGCTGACCCTGAAGTGCTGCTGCGCATCGATACTCCCACCGATCATGGAGACTTCCGCGCAGAAGAGCGTTCGGGAGTGGCCGGGCAGGGCATCAACCGCAGACTGGCATCGGTTGAATCCAGCGGCCTCATGGCGTCCTACTTTGGTTATGGCCGCGGCGATGCATTGCCACGTGGCCGTTCATGGCTGCGGGTAACCGTGCTGGAGGTGGACCCTGCGCTCGAGGGGCGCGCGGCAGACATCGAGCTGCAGCCACCCTTGAATCTACTGAAGCTGACCGACCTGGACTACGTCTGGCTGTGGCCGTTCTTCTTCTGGAAGGTGGCGGCGCTGTTCCTGCTGATTCCGGGGGCAGCCTTGGCGGTGTTCACGTTCACCTTGCGGCGCTGGCAGCGCCGCACTCCCGCGAGGTAGTGCCAGACCCAGTGTGGTGGCACTCATGGATCACCGGAAACTTGCCCGAGAGGGGTAGGATCATGCCCATACCGGGTAACAACCCGCCGGTCCTTCTGCGCTGACGTCAAAGGGCGGTTCAATTCAGCCGCATCGACCTGCCGTTGGTCTTCATGCGCGGGTGGAGCGTCGCTGCAGTGCGCGCGGCACTGTTGGTTGCGGAGAATCCAGTCTCTACGCGACCACGGCGCTTCATCGGTCTGAACAGGATCTTGTCGCTTTTCACCTTAAATCAACACGGGACGACAGGCGGGAGTCTGCCGGGGATCGCCGCGTGCCAATGGCTGCCGCCACGCATGGCGTCTTGCATGCAGCTTGCGCTGGCGGAGACTCGTCGCCAGCAACATGATGGATGACTACCGTGCGGGTCCTGCACGGTATCTGCCTGCCAATTAGGAGCAATCACATGGGCGCATGGGGACACGGTTCATTTGATAATGACGATGCCTGCGATCTGGCCTGCGATCTGACGGAATGCACGGATCTCTCGATAGTGGAGGAAGCGCTGCGCGCGGCTATCAACCCCGATGATTACCTAGAGGCACCTGAAGCGGGCAGGGCGGTCGCGGCTGCAGAGGTGGTGCTGGCACTGTTGGGCCAGCCGACGGCTGCCATTGCCGAGGAAGAAGCGTTACTCGCTTGGGTCAAGGCATGCAATCAGGTGCCATCGTCAGCGATGTTGTTGCTTGCACAACTCGCTGTCCAGCGTGTACAGGCCGAGGACTGTGAACTGCGGGAATTGAAAGAGGAATCCGACTCGTTGGACGAATGGATGGCCGAAGTGAACAGGCTGCAGGAAGGCCTGCGCGCCGCATGCAGCGTGATCGGCTGACGCGTCAGCGTCCGGCTGCTCGCAGCAATGGGTAGGGGTTGATCGATTCCCCCTTCCACCACTGCCTCTCCGGCCCCAGCACGTGTACCTCAAAATGCAGATGCGGCGCGTCGGCACTGGCGTTGCCGGTGCTGCCTACATAACCGATCACCTCGCCGCGCTTGATCACCTGCTTCTCGGCCAGGCCATCGGCGTAGCGCTGCAGGTGCGCGTAGTAGTAGCACCAATGCCCGCTGGGCTCGAACTGGTAGATCGTCAGTCCACCGCGCTCGCTGTCGAACAGTTTTTCCACCGTGCCATCGGCCACCGCCAGTACCGGCGTACCTGCATCGGCCATGATGTCGATGGCATCGTGTACGCGGCCCTCGCTGCGTGCATCGGTGAAGGTATCGCGCAGCTGCGAGGCCAGGATGCCCTGCACGGGCAGCAGCAGGCCGGACGGTGCACCGGCAGCCTGCGCGGCCGGCGGCGCGGTGGAGGCGGGTGGGGCTGTTGCGCCTGGCGCTAACGGTTCCGTCACCGGCGCGGCGGCCACCGTCGATGGCGCTTCCGGCAGCGCGTCGGTCACCGGCTCATCCATTTCGCGGTGCAGCCACCAACCTGCACCCAATCCCAGCAGAACACCCAGCACGATCAGTTGCGAAAGACGCATCGACTCACTCCTGCATCACGACAGGCACCGAGGTGTCCACTGCGTCGGCCACGCGCAGTGCATCCCAGTTGGTCATGCGTACGCAGCCATGCGACTCGGTCTTGCCCACGTGGCCGGGTTCAGGCGTGCCATGCAAGCCGTAATGCGGCTTGGACAGATCGATCCAGACCCGGCCGACCGGATTGTTCGGGCCGGGCGGCAGCGTGGCTTTCTTTTCCCCCTTGCGGGCATCCCAGAACAGCTTGGGGTTGTAGTGGAACGGCGGGTCGCGGTAAACGCCCAGGATCTTCCATTCGCCGATCGGCAGCGGGTCGTGCTGGCTGCCGGATGACACCGGCACCTGCGCGATCAGCTTGCCCTGCGCGTCCAGTAGCTGCAGCGTGGAGTCGGATTTGTCGACCACGATCCTGGCGGCCTTCGGCAATGCGGCCGGGGCGATGTTGGGGACCTGGATGCGGCTGCCAGCCCTGGTCAGATCCACGCCGGGATTGAGCATCTTCATCAGCTCTGGGGACGCGTGGAAGCGCTCGCCCAGGGCTTCTTCCACACTGCTGTAGCCCAGCGATTTCAGCTTGGCCTGGGCGGCGGGTCCTTTCGGTATCGGCTGGAACGGGCCGGCGACATCCTCAGCAGTCAGCGTGTAGCTGGCCAGCGGCGTGATCGTATCGGCCTGCAGAGCCTTCCAGGTGGCGTCGTCCAGCTCACCCGTTACGGTCAGGCCGTGTGCCGTCTGGAAGCCTGACACCGCCCGCCGCTGGTTGCTGCCTACCTCACCATCAATCTGGCCCGGAGAGAAGTTCGCACGATCCAGCAGCACCTGGGCATGCAGTGCGGAGCGCACTGCGGTGTCCGGGCCAGCCTTCTCGGCAATGGGGGCGGGCAGGTTGGGCGGCGGCGCCTGCGCGAAGGTCGGCGACGCCAGCAGCGAGATTGCGAGCAGGGTGGATCGAGACACAGATGAGCGCATTGGGATCTCCAGCAGGTACGCCGCCACCTTGCCCGCAGGGGGCGCCGAGCCGCCGTGAAAGGGATCTGATGCCCGCATGAGCAGGCATGTCATTGCGGCCGGCTGGCACCGGCAGGTGCCGCTGGGACGGGGACTCACCAAGGTGAACGGTGGCCGACGCCGTCGATGGGCGGCGATCAAGATTGCCTGCCGTGCCGCCGATAAGGCCACATCCCCCCGTTTTGGATACCCCCATGAACTACTTGAGGAACGTCAGGGTTGCCTGGCGTCTTGGGCTGGGCTTTGGCCTGTTGCTGCTGCTGGTTGCCGCCGTAGTGGCCACCGGCGCCACCGCCAGCGTCGTGCAGAAGCGCGCGATGCAGCAGGTGGTCGACGTCAGCGTGGCCAAGGTGCGCCTGTTGTCGCAGATGCTCGACGCCAACAACCAGATGATGGTGGTGCGCCGCGAGATGCTGATCCGCCAGGGCGAAGACCGCGGCAGCGATGAGAAGCGCATTGCCGATCTGGTCAAGCGCTATGAGGCCAGCTGGGCCGCCTACCAGGCGCTGCCAGGCGATGCGGAGGGCAAGGCCATCGCGGAAACCATCGCGGCCAAGCGTGCCATCGCGCGCCCGCTCAACAAGCAGACCAGCGAACTGATGGAGCAGGGCGACTACCCGGGTGCCGTGGCACTGACCCTGGGCCCGGTGCAGGAAGCGGCCAACGGCTGGAACAAGGCACTGTCCGATGGCGTGGACTTCGAGGAGAAGGAAAGCCGTGAGGCTGCCGCCGAGGCGATCCGCCTGGGCGAGCGCAGCCTGCTGCAGCTGCTGGTGCTGGGCGGCGTCGCACTGCTGGTGGGCATCGGTGCCTCGGTGATGATCGGGCGCAGCCTGACCGGTCCGCTGGCGCGCGCGGTGAACCTGGCCGAGCGCCTGTCCAAGGGCCAGCTGGACCAGGAGTTCCGCCTCGGCGGCCGTGACGAACTGACCCAGCTGGGCGAGGCGATGGCCAGCGTGCGCCAGAGTGTGCAGGCGGCGATCGGCGCGCAGCTGCAGATGGCCGAGCAGCACGAGGCCGGCGCAATCCGCTATCGCATGGACGCCAGCGCGTTCCCCGGTGATTTCGGCCGCATGGTGCAGGCCACCAACAGCCTGGTCGAATCGCACGTGCAGGTGGAACTGCTGATGGCCGAGGTGATGCAGCGTTACGCCATGGGTGACCTCAGCCGCGACCTGCCGGACTACCCGGGCGAGAAGGGCACGCTGACCCGCACCCTGGCGGCGGTGAAGCAGAGCCTGATGGCGATCAACGCGCAGATCGATGAACTGGCCCGCGCCGCACGCGCCGGCGATTTCAGCATGCGTGGCGATGCCGCTGCGTTCCAGTACCAGTTCAAGACGATGGTCGAGCACCTCAACGGCATGATGGCCAGTTCGCAGGCCAGCATCGCCGATGTTTCCGACGTGCTGCGCGCGATCTCGCATGGCGACCTGACCGCACGCATGGAGGGCGAGTACGACGGCGTGTTTGCGCGCATGCGCGACGATGCCAACACCACCACCGTGCAGCTGACCGGCATTGTCCGCGGCATCCAGGTGGCTGCCGACAGCATCAACAACGCGGCCCAGGAACTGGCCGCCGGCAACAACGACCTGTCGCGCCGCACCGAGCAGCAGGCCGCGAATCTGGAAGAAGCGGCCGCGTCGATGGAGGAGCTGACCTCCACCGTACGCCAGAACGCCGAACTGGCGCGTCAGGCCGACAGCGAAGCGCATGCCGCCGGTGCCGCCGTGCGCGAGACCGAGCAGGCGATGGCACAGATGGCATCGGTGATGGGCGAAATCGATCAATCCTCGGCGCGCATCTCGGAAATCTCCACGGTGATCGACGGCATCGCGTTCCAAACCAACATCCTGGCGCTGAATGCCGCAGTGGAAGCTGCGCGTGCAGGCGAGCAGGGCCGTGGCTTTGCCGTGGTCGCCAGCGAAGTGCGCACGCTCGCACAGCGTGCCGGTGTCGCCGCCAAGGAGATCAAGGAACTGATCGAGGACGCCGCTTCCAAGGTGAAGAGTGGCCTGGCGGTGACCGTTGAATCGGAAGCCGCGATCGCACGCGTGGCGCAGGCCAGTTCGCGCACCACCCAGCTGATGAGCGACATCGCAGCGGCCAGCAAGGAGCAGGCCGCCGGCATCGAGCAGGTCAACCAGGTGGTGGTGCAGATGGACCAGGTGACCCAGCAGAACGCCGCGCTTGTGGAAGAAGCCACTGCCGCGAGCCGCGCGCTGGAAGAACAGGCGCATGCACTGACCACGTCAGTGGCGGTATTCCAGCTGGAGCAGGGGCCGCGCATGCCGGTCATGCCGGCGCGGGCGGCGTAAGCGACCTGTAACTGGATACTGGATGGCGCCCTGCCTGCGATGTCCCGCATGCAGGGCGTCGACGCACCCCACCGGACCGACGCCGCCGCCCT
>NZ_JBHHMJ010000823.1:0-1119 GCF_042136455.1 Stenotrophomonas sp. 3diitr2024 | reverse complement strand
AGCCGCTTTGGCTTTGGCTTTGGCAGTTGCTTTCAGCTTCAGCCCGCCGCAGGCGGACCACCGCGCGTCAGCGCGGCGCCTCCACATCCAACCCGATCGGGCAGCTCACGCCGGTGCCGCCGATGCCGCAGTAGCCGTTCGGATTCTTCGCCAGGTACTGCTGGTGGTAGTCCTCGGCGTAGTAGTACGCCGGTGCCGGGTACACGATCTCGGTGGTGATCGGGCCGTAGCCGGCCGCAGCCAGCTGCGCCTGGTAGGCCTCGCGGCTGGCCAGCGCGGCCTTGTACTGGGCCTCGTCGGTGGCATGGATCGCCGAGCGGTACTGGGTGCCGGTGTCGTTGCCCTGACGCATGCCCTGGGTCGGGTCGTGGCTTTCCCAGAACAGCTGCAGCAGCCGCTCCAGGCTCACCACCGCCGGGTCGAACACCACCTGTACCACTTCGGTGTGGCCGGTCAGGCCCGAGCAGACCTCTTCATAGGTCGGGTTCGGCGTGATGCCACCTGCATAGCCGACCGACGTGCTGTACACGCCCGGCTCGGTCCAGAACTTGCGCTCGGCGCCCCAGAAACAGCCCAGCGCAAAGCGTATCTGCTGCAGGCCGGCGAAACGGTCCTTCAGCGGATGGCTGTTCACGAAGTGCTGGTTGCTGTGCAGCGGCAGTGGTTGGTCACGCCCCGGCAGCGCCTCTTCCGGGCGCGGCAGGCGCTGCTTGAAGGCGCCGATGCCGAGGATGCCCTGGCCAATTCCCAACATGATGCGCTCCTACGCCGGAAGGCCGGCAATGTCGTCTGCATCGGAAATGGGGTCGGACGGGGCCTGGCCCAAGTCCAGCGCCGCTACGATGTCCTCGGCCTGCGGCCGCGCCGCATCGGGGATGCCGACCCGCAGCACGCCAAACAGCGGCAGCTCGCCCATCCCGCCCAGCAGCTGCTCTCCGAACACGAACGCGGGGATACCGGCGTCTTCCAGCGCGTGCTTGACCAGATGGGCGTCGAACAGATTGTCGGCCTTGTACACGATGTGCATGCGGCGGCTCCTCGGGACAAGGGTCCAGCATACGCCTGGGGGCTGAATGGTGGAGAGGGCGGGATCCGAGAGTTGGGGGGGGGGGGGGGGGG
>NZ_JBHHMJ010000821.1:0-3460 GCF_042136455.1 Stenotrophomonas sp. 3diitr2024 | reverse complement strand
TCAGATCCCTTTCGCGATGCGAAAGGGATCTGACCCCGTCTGCTGGGGTTACCCCAGCAGCTTGCGTACCTTGGTCAGCGCGGTCATGAACCGCTCGATCTCGGCGTGCGTGTTGTAGAACGCCAGCGAGGCGCGGCAGGTGGCGGCGACGCCGAAGTACTGCAGCAGCGGGTGTGCGCAGTGCTGGCCCGAGCGCACGGCCACGCCCTCCAGGTCGAGCAGGGTGGCCAGGTCGTGCGCATGCGCACCCTCGATCAGGAACGAGACTACGGCCGCCTTCTCCGGTGCCTGGCCGATGATGCGCAGGCCGTCGACGCGGCGCAGTTCCTCGGTGAAGTGCGCCAGCAGTTCGGCTTCGCGCGCTTCCACGTTGTCCTGGCCAAGCTGCTGCAGGTAGTCGGCGGCCACGCCCAGGCCGATGAAACCGGCGATGTTCGGGGTGCCGGCTTCGAACTTGTGCGGGGCATCGTTGAACACGGTGCCGTCGAAGCTGACTTCCTTGATCATCTCGCCGCCGCCGAGGAACGGCGGCATCGCGTCCAGGTGCTCGCGACGGGCCCACAGCGCGCCGGTGCCGGTCGGACCACACATCTTGTGGCCGGTGATCGCGTAGAAGTCGCAGCCGATCGCGGCGACGTCGACCTTGCGGTGCGGTACTGCCTGCGAGCCATCGACCACGGTGATGATGCCGCGCTTGCGCGCTTCACGGCAGATCTCGCGCACCGGGTTGACCGTGCCCAGCACGTTGGAGACATGGGTGACCGCCAGCAGCTTGACCTCCGGGGTCATCGCCGCGCGCAGCGCATCCAGGTCCAGCGCGCCGTCAGGCGTGATCTCGGCCACGCGGATGGTGGCACCGGTACGCTGCGCGACCAGCTGCCACGGCACGATGTTGGCATGGTGCTCCATGCGCGACACCAGGATCACGTCGCCGGCCTTCAGCCGCGGCAACGCCCACGAATACGCCACCAGATTGATGGCGAAGGTGGTGCCACTGCACAGCACCAGGTCGCTGGGGCGCACGTTGAGGAAGCGCGCCAGCGTGTTGCGCGCACCTTCGTAGGCATCGGTGGCTTCGCTGCCCAGTGCATGCACCGCGCGGCTGACGTTGGCGTTGTAACGGCGGTAGAACTCGTCCACCGCGCCGATCACCTGCACCGGCTTCTGGCCGGTGTTGGCATTGTCGAAATAGACCAGCGGCTTGCCGTGCACTTCGCGCATCAGCAGCGGGAAGTCGAGGCGGACGCGGTCCCAGTCGGGGGCGCCGGTGCGTTCTTCGATCGGGCGCGGCGTGGACAGGTTCATGCCACACCTGCCTCGGCCAGGGCCTTGTCCAAACGGCGTGCCAGCTGCTCGCGCAGGGCTTCCGGCAGGATCTTCAGCGGCTCATGGCAGAACGCGGCGCTCAGCAGCGCCTGCGCCTGTGCCTGCGGCAGGCCGCGCGAGCGCAGGTAGAACAGCGCGTTGGCATCGAGCTGGCCAACGGTCGCGCCATGCGCGGCCTTCACCTCGTCGGCGTCGATCACCAGCGTCGGCTGGGTGTCGATCTCGGCGTCGGCCGACAGCAGCAGGTTCTTGTTGGACAGGTTCGCGTCGGTGCCGTCGGCGCCTTCGCGGATCTGGATGCCGCCATGGAACACCACGCGGCTGCGGTTGGCGGCAACGCCGCGCCACAGCAGTTCGCAGGCGGTATCGCGCGCGATGTGGTCGATGCCCAGGCGGGTTTCGACGTGGCGGCGGCCATTGCCGAGCAGCACGCCGTTGGCGGTCAGCTGGGCGTTGTCGCCTTCCAGTCGCACGTTCAGTTCATGGCGGCTGAGCGCGGCGCCCAGTTCCAGGTCGACGCGGTGGTACTGCGCGTCGCGGGCCAACACCGCGTCGGTGCGCAGGAAGCTGGTCTGGCGTGCGCTGCCGGCCTGCACGCGGGCGTGCTTGAGCACGGCGTCGCGCGCGACGTGGGCATGCAGCACGGTGTTGTCCAGGTGGGCGGAGTCACCCACGCTGAAGCGGTGCTCGACCACGCCAAGGCTGGCGCCGGCACGCAGTTCGATCAGGTGGCGGTGATGCCAGGCCAGGTCGGTCTCGCCCGCCACGCTGGCGAATACCAGCTGCAGCGGCGCTTCGACCTGCACGCCTTCGTCCACGCGCAGCACCACGCCTTCATCGGCCAGTGCGGCGTTGAGGCGGGCGAAGATCTCCTCGCTGCGCTCGTAGCGGCGGCCAAGGAAACGCACGGCGTCTTCGCCGGAGGCCAGTGCGGCTGACAGCGGCTGCAGCTGCACGCCGGCCGGCAGGACCTGCACGTCGCTCAGCGTGGCATCGAGGCGGCCGTTGACGAACACCAGGCGCGGTGCCGGGATGTCATCCAGCAGCGCGGCGTCCAGCGCCGGGCCCTGCAGCGGTGCCGCAGCAAACGCACGGCGTTCCAGCTGGCGCAGCGAGGTGTACTTCCAGGCTTCATTGCGGGCGGCCGGCAGGCCATCGCGCAGGGCCGCATCCAGCACTTCGCGGCGCGCATCGCTGCCGCAGAAGGCCTGGGCCATCGAGTCGAGCAGGGCGCTCATCAGACCGCCGCCTCGGGCACGACCCGGTCCTTCAGGAAATCATAGCCGTGCGCTTCCAGTTCCAGCGCCAGCTCGGGGCCGCCGCTCTTGACGATGCGGCCATCGGCCAGCACGTGCACCACGTCCGGCTTGATGTAGTCCAGCAGGCGCTGGTAATGGGTGATGACCAGGAACGAACGGTCGGCGGCGCGCAGCGCATTGACACCGTCGGCCACGCTCTTCAGCGCGTCGATGTCCAGGCCCGAATCGGTCTCGTCGAGGATCGCCAGCTTCGGTTCCAGCACGGCCAGCTGGAAGATCTCATTGCGCTTCTTCTCGCCACCGGAGAAGCCTTCGTTGACGCCACGATGCAGCAGTTCGTCCTTCAGGTGCAGCACGGCCAGCTTCTGGCGCACCAGCTTGAGGAACTGCATGGAGTCGAGTTCGTCCTCGCCGCGCGCCTTGCGCTGGGCGTTCAGTGCCGCGCGCAGGAAGTAGGTGTTGTTCACGCCCGGGATCTCCACCGGGTACTGGAACGCCAGGAACAGGCCGGCGGCGGCACGTGCTTCCGGGTCCTGCTCCAGCAGGTCGACGCCGTCGAACTGCACGCTGCCTTCGGTCACTTCGTAGCCGTCGCGGCCGGCCAGGACATTGCCCAGGGTGGACTTGCCGGCGCCGTTCGGGCCCATGATGGCGTGCACCTGGCCGGGCTTCACGTCCAGCGAGAGGCCCTTGAGGATTTCCTTGTCGCCGATGCGGGCGTGGAGATTGTCGATCTTCAGCATGGTGGGGGTTTCCGTGGGGCGGGCCAGGGCCCGCCGGTAAAGAGAATGCGTTTGCGAGGGGCAGGGGCGGGCGGTCAGCCCACCGAACCTTCCAGCGAGACTTCCAGCAGCTTCTTGGCTTCCACTGCGAAC
>NZ_JBHHMJ010000812.1:0-3601 GCF_042136455.1 Stenotrophomonas sp. 3diitr2024 | reverse complement strand
CAGATCCCTTTCCCGCAGGAAAGGGATCTGACCCCGTGGCGATCGAATCCCGACCAGCGGTCGGGATCTACCGGGGCAGGGTCAGAGCCCCTGCATCAACGCCATCTGCGCCGAATGCGGGGCTTCGTCGTGGGCTGGGGCACGCTTGTGGTAGATGCCGTGCGCGTCCAGTTCCCAGGCGTTGAGGTTGTCGTCAAGGTAGTTCTGCAGGACTTCGCGGTAGACCCGCTTGGCCAGTTCCGGATCGAGGATCGGGAAGCAGGTCTCGACCCGGCGCAGCAGGTTGCGTTCCAGCCAGTCGGCGCTGGCGCAGTACATTTCCGGTGCGCCGTCGTTGCCGAACCAGTAGACGCGGCTGTGTTCCAGGAAGCGGCCGACGATCGAGCGCACGCGGATGTTGTCCGAGATGCCCGGTACGCCCGGTCGCAGCGTGCAGGCGCCGCGGATGATCAGGTCGATCTGCACGCCGGCCTGCGACGCGGCGTACAGCGCGCGCACCACCTGCGGTTCGTTCAGTGCGTTCATCTTGGCGATGATCCGCGCCGGGCGGCCGGCGGCGGCGATGCGCGTCTCGCGCTCGATGCGGCCGAGGATGCCGGTGTGCAGGGTGAAGGGCGACTGCAGCAGGCGCTTGAGCTTCATCTTCGACGCCAGCCCGGACAGCTGCTGGAACAGCAGGTGCACGTCATTGCCGATGTCCGCATCGGCGGTGATCAGGCTGATGTCGGTATACGCGCGGGCGGTGCCGCTGTGGTAGTTGCCGGTACCCAGGTGCACGTAGCGGCGCAGCTTGCGGCCCTCGCGGCGCACGATCAGCAGCATCTTGGCGTGGGTCTTGTAGCCGACCACGCCGTACACCACCTGCACGCCGGCTTCCTGCAGGCGATCGGCCAGGCCGAGGTTGGCTTCTTCGTCGAAGCGGGCGCGCAGTTCGACCACCACGGTCACGTCCTTGCCGTTGCGCGCGGCCTGGATCAGCGCATCGACGATCAGTGAGTCCTTGCCGGTGCGGTACAGGGTCTGCTTGATCGCCAGCACGTTCGGATCGATTGCCGCCTGCCGGATCAGGTCCAGCACTGCGGTGAAGGCGTCGAACGGATGGTGCAGCAGCAGGTCCTGGCGCGCCACCGTCTCGAAGATGCCGTCACTGTCGCGCAGCGTGCGCGCGGTCATCGGCGGGTATTTCAGGTCCGGTTGCGCGATGAGATCGTACAGCTGGATGATGCGGTTGAGGTTGACCGGGCCATCGATGCGGTACACCGCGTTCTCGGTCAGGCCGAAATTCTGCAGCAGGGTCCGCACGATCTCGCGCGGCATGTCGTGCGCGATCTCCAGCCGCACCGCTGGCCGGTAGCCGCGGTCGACCAGCTCGTCACGCAGCGCCAGCGCCAGGTTTTCCACTTCCTCCTCGTCCACCACCAGCTCGGAATTGCGGGTGACGCGGAACTGGTAGGCGCCCTGGACTTCCATGCCCGGGAACAGCTCATCGACGAAGGTCGACAGCACCGACGAGAGGAACACGAAGTTCTGGGGCCCGCCGAGCTTTTCCGGCAGCTGGATGATGCGCGGCAGCGAGCGCGGCGCGCGCACGATGGCCAGGTGGCCGGCGCGGCCGAACGCATCGGTGCCCTTGAGCACCACCACGATGTTCAGCGACTTGTTGAGGATCTTCGGGAACGGGTGCACCGGGTCCAGGCCCAGTGGCGACAGCACCGGCATGATCTCGTTGCGGAAGTAGGCGCGCAGCCAGCGCTTCTGGCGGTCGGTCCAGGAGTGGCGGCCGAGCACGCCGATGCCGGCCTCCATCAGCGCCGGCCGCAGCGTCTCGTTCCAGCAGCGGTACTGCTGGTCCACCAGTTCGGCGGCGCGGTCATGGATGGCGCTCAGGATGGCCTGTGGGCTCATTCCGTCCGGTGCGGGTGGCAGGCCGTACTCCTGCGCGTGGCGCACGGCGGCGGCACGGATCTCGAAGAACTCGTCGAGGTTGGTGCAGGAGATGCACATGAAGCGCAGGCGCTCCAGCAGCGGCACCTGCGGGTCCATCGCCTGGGCCAGCACGCGGAAGTTGAAATCCAGCTGCGACAGCTCGCGGTTGATGTACAGCGCCGGGTCACGCAACGGATCGTTGTCCGGGCTCACGGGGAGGGGGAGGGATCCGAGGCTGCTCATGGCGTCATTCTTCGATGGAGGTCAGGGGGGCGGACTCGCGCGGGCGCACGTGGTCGGCATCGAAATGGCAGGAGAACACCGAGCCCTTGCCGACTTCGCTTTCAATCTCCAGCCGCGCGTGGTGCAGGCCGAGGATGTGCTTGACGATGGACAGGCCCAGGCCGGTACCACCGCTTTCGCGCGAGCGGCTGCTGGAGACACGGTAGAAGCGTTCGGTCAGGCGCGGCAGGTGGGTGGCCGGGATGCCGTAGCCGGAATCGCGCACCGCCAGCACCGCACCGTCGCCCTCGCGGCGGAACTCCACCGCGATGCGGCCACCGGCCGGCGTATAGCGCACCGCATTGGTGACCAGGTTGGAGAATGCGCTGTGCAGTTCCTTGGTCGAGCCCTGAAGGTCAACGCCGGCGAGGTCGTCGATGCTGATCTGGTGGCGGCCCTGGCTGTGCGCTTCGGCTTCGCGGCGCAGGGTGGCCAGCATCGGCTGCATGGCCACGGTCTCTTCCTCGCTGTGTTCCTGCGATTCGAGGCGCGACAGGGTCAGCAGGTCTTCCACCAGCTGGGCCATGCGCTGGCTCTGCTTGCGCATTTCTTCCAGCATCGGTCCGGTTCCCGGGAAATCCTCCGGGTCCATCATGTCCAGGTAACCGTGCACCACGGTGAGCGGCGTGCGCAGCTCATGTGAAACGTTGGCCACGAAGTCACGGCGCACCTGTTCCAGGCGCAGCAGCTTGCTGACATCGCGCGCGATCAGCAGCCAGTAATCGGAGGAATAGGGAATCAGCCGCAGGTTGAGGCGGATCGCCGGATCGACCGGCGAGGGTACGTCCAGGATCGGCTCGGCATTGCGGCCGCCGGCCAGCCAATGCGCCAGCGGCATCGGCTGCAGGCGTTCGACCAGGGCCTCGCCAAGGTCGCCGGGATGGTGCAGGCCGAGCAGAGCGGTAGCCGCTTCGTTGAACCACTGCACGCGCTGGCTGTTGCGATCCAGCACGACGACGGCATCAGGCAGCGCGGCGGCAGCAGCGCGGTAGCTGCGCAGCATGTCCAGCAGGCGGCGCTTGCGCACGCGCATTTCCACCTGGTTGCGGTACAGCAGGCGGTCCAGTTCGTTCCAGACGCCGGTGCCTTCTTCGGCGGTGTCCCAGCGCTGGCGCGCGGTCAGCCGGCGCAGCACGCTGCGCAGGCGCCAGTAATGCCAGGCCAGCGTGGCCAGTGCTCCCAGCGCGATGCACAACCACAGGTGGCCCGTGAACCACCCGACCAGTCCGGCGAACAGCAGTACCGCGGCAACGGTGGCCAGGGTCTTCAACCAGGCAGAGCGGATGTGGCGGGGCATTGCGATCTCGTCGTTGAGGTGCGGCGGTTCACTGGGGTGAACCGAGGGTTATAGCAGAGTTGCCGGCACCGGCACCCGCAGGTGCGCGGTGCCGGC
>NZ_JBHHMJ010000811.1:0-340 GCF_042136455.1 Stenotrophomonas sp. 3diitr2024 | reverse complement strand
CCCCCCCCCCACGCCCATGAAGCCACCCGACCAACGGTCGGGTGCTACAGGATCAGTTGCCCGACAGCATCCGGCGGATCTTGCGGCCGATGCGGGTCAGGAACGAATCGCCGGTATCGGCGGCGGTACGCACCGGCTTGGCCACCACCTGCACCGGGGTCACCGGGCTCGCGCCGTTGCCGGCGTTGGCCTGCACGCCCTCGGCACCCTCGACCGGACGGCCATGGCGACGACGACGGCGCTTGCGCGGCTTGTGTTCACCATCCACGGCAGCGTCCGGTGCGCCTTCGGCGCGCGGCGGGCGCGGCGGACGCGGGGCCTGGGCAGCGGCGCCTTCCGC
>NZ_JBHHMJ010000809.1:0-1866 GCF_042136455.1 Stenotrophomonas sp. 3diitr2024 | reverse complement strand
GACCGTTGGTCGGCACAATGCCGGTGCACAGGTATATGAAGGCAGTGCGGACCAACGGTCCGCACCCACCAAAGGCGCTTCAGGGCTGGCTCGGGTGATCCTCTTAAGGTGGGTGCCGACCGTTGGTCGGCGCAATGCTGGGGCACAGGTGTCTGAAGGGCAGTGCGGACCAACGGTCCGCACCCACCAAGTGGTAGGCGGGCCCCTGAACCAATCGCCGCCGGCGCGACACTGCGTCGCATCTCCCCCCTGCCACGCGGCGCGAAAACAGGGTAAAATGTCGCGCTTCCCCACATCTCGGGTATGCCGATGCTGCGCATCCAGGCTGAAGCACTCACTTACGACGACGTCTCGCTCGTCCCCGCCCACTCGACCATCCTGCCCAAGGACGTCAACCTCGAAACGCGGTTGACCCGAGACCTGAAGCTGAAGCTTCCGATCCTGTCCGCCGCCATGGATACCGTCACCGAAGCCCGCCTGGCCATCGCCATGGCCCAGCTCGGCGGCATGGGCATCATCCACAAGAATCTCAGCCTGGAACAGCAGGCCGCGGAAGTGGCCAAGGTCAAGAAGTTCGAGGCCGGTGTCATCCGCGACCCGATCACCGTCGGCCCGGAAACCACCATCCGCGACGTGCTGGCCCTGACCCAGGCGCACAACATCTCCGGCGTGCCGGTGGTGGGCAGCGACGGCCAGCTGGCCGGCATCGTGACCCACCGCGACATGCGCTTCGAGACCGAGCTGGACGATCCGGTCCGCCACATCATGACCAAGAAGGATCGCCTGATCACGGTCAAGGAAGGCGCCGCGTCTGATGAAGTGCTGCAGCTGCTGCACCGCAACCGCATCGAAAAGGTGCTGGTGGTCAATGATTCGTTCGAACTGCGTGGCCTGATCACCGTCAAGGACATCCAGAAGAACACCGACTTCCCGAACGCTGCCAAGGATCTGTCGACCCGCCTGCTGGTCGGCGCTGCCGTCGGCGTGGGTGGCGATACCGACCGCCGCGTGGAAGCGCTGGTCGCCGCCGGCGTGGACGTGATCGTGGTTGATACCGCGCACGGCCACTCGCAGGGCGTGCTGGACCGCGTCAGCTGGGTCAAGAAGAACTTCCCGAACGTGCAGGTCATCGGTGGCAACATCTGCACCGGCGAAGCCGCACTGGCGCTGCTGGACAGCGGCGCGGACGCGGTCAAGGTCGGCATCGGCCCGGGCTCGATCTGCACCACCCGCGTTGTCGCCGGCGTCGGCGTGCCGCAGGTCACCGCCATCGATCTGGTGGCCGAAGCGCTGCAGGACCGCATCCCGCTGATCGCCGACGGTGGCATCCGCTACTCGGGCGACATCGGCAAGGCGCTGGCCGCCGGTGCCTCGACCATCATGGTCGGTGGCCTGCTGGCCGGTACCGAGGAATCGCCGGGCGAGACCGAGCTGTACCAGGGCCGTTCGTACAAGAGCTACCGCGGCATGGGGTCGCTGGCTGCCATGGAGAAGGGGTCCAAGGACCGCTACTTCCAGGACGCCGCCACCGCCGACAAGCTGGTGCCGGAAGGCATCGAAGGCCGCGTGCCGTACCGCGGCCCGGTGGGCGGCATCATCCACCAGCTGATGGGCGGCCTGCGCGCCACCATGGGCTACGTGGGCTGCGCCACCATCGAAGACATGCGCAGCAAGCCCAAGTTCGTGAAGATCAGCGGCGCCGGCCAGCGTGAGAGCCACGTCCACGACGTGACCATCACCAAAGAGCCGCCGAACTACCGCGCCTGATGCGCTTGCGAACTGCTCTTGCGATTACGGGCAGCCTGCTGATGGCAGGCTGTTCGTTGTCCGAACCGCCGCCGCGCTCCGGGTCTCCGGGCGCGGCGG
>NZ_JBHHMJ010000802.1:0-1615 GCF_042136455.1 Stenotrophomonas sp. 3diitr2024 | reverse complement strand
GAACGCCGAGAAGTTGCCGCCGGTCTGCATCACGTACAGCGTGTACACGAACAGGCCCAGCACGATGGACGGCGCCGACAGCAGGATGTCGTTGACGAAGCGGACCACGGTGCCGGCCTTGCGGGCGTTGCCATACTCGGCCAGCCAGGTACCGGCCAGCACGCCCAGCGGGGTGCCGATGCCGATGGCCAGTGCACACATCACGGCACTGCCGAAGAAGGCGTTGGCGAGGCCGCCGTCCTGCATCGGCGGCGGGGTCATCTTGGTGAACAGATCCCAGTTGATGCCGGCCAGGCCCTTGGAGGCCAGGGTGAACAGGATCCAGCCCAGGAAGAACAGGCCGAACAGGGCGGTGGCGCAGGACGCGGTGATCGCAACGACGTTGCCGATGCGGCGGCGCAGGTACAGCGAATCAGCGGTGGTGGACATCAGTTGCCCTCCTTGCGGGACAGACGCATCAGCATGAGGCGGGCGATGGCCAGCACCACGAAGGTGACGATGAAGAGGACGAAGCCGAGCAGCAGCAGGGCCGAACGGTAGGTTTCAGTGGCTTCGCCGAAATCATTGGCGATCAGCGCGGCGATGGTGGTGCCCGGTTCCAGCAGCGACGGCGACAGGCGCACGCTGTTGCCGATCACGAAGGCCACCGCCATCGTTTCGCCCAGCGCGCGGCCCAGGCCGAGGAAGATGCCGCCGATGACCGCCGAACGGGTGTAGGGCAGGACGATGTCCCAGCTCACTTCCCACTTGGTGGAGCCCAACGCGTAGGCCGATTCCTTCAGGCGGGTGGGCACGGTCAGGAACACCTCGCGCATCACCGAGGAAATGAACGGAATGACCATGATGGCCAGCACGAAACCGGCGGTGAGCATGCCGATGCCCAGCGGCGGGCCCTGGAACATCGGGCCGATGACCGGCCATTCGCCCAGGGTCTCGTTGAGGAACGGGGTGACGTACTCGGTCATCACCGGCACCAGCACGAACAGGCCCCACATGCCGTAGATGATCGAGGGGATGCCGGCCAGCAGTTCGATGGCGGTACCGACCGGGCCACGCAGCCAGCGCGGCGCGACTTCGGTGAGGAAGAAGGCGATGCCGAAGCTGACCGGCACGGCGATGACCATCGCGATGACAGCGGTGACCAGGGTGCCGTAGATCGGAGCCAGGGCGCCGAACTTGTTTTCGACCGGATTCCAGTCAGCGGAGAAGAAGAAGCTCAGTCCCTGCATCTGCAGGGCATGGCGACCACCCCACAGCATCGACAGCGCGGCGCAGGCCAGGGCGATCAGGACGAAGATGACGGTGCCGACCAGCACCCATCGGAACAGTTTGTCGTTGCGGGCATCACGCGCATCACGCGTGGACGGGGCGGCTACAGGCTGGGCGATGGCATTCATGGGGACGGCTGGGCCAGGAAGGGGCGGGGCGGCACGGCGTGGAAGTGGCGGTGCCCGCGCGGGGCGCGCACCGTCGGGTCCATCACTTCAGGTCGGTCGCCCAGTAGGCCTCGATCTGCTTGACCAGTTCAGCCGGCAGCGGCACGTAGTGCAGCTCGTTGGCCTGGGCCTGGCCGTTCTCGAAGGCCCACTTGAAGAAGGCCAGGGTGTCCTGGTTG
>NZ_JBHHMJ010000800.1:0-4575 GCF_042136455.1 Stenotrophomonas sp. 3diitr2024 | reverse complement strand
GAGCCCACGCTCGGCTGCTTCTCGCCCTGGTCGCATTGCCCCGACAAAGCAGCCGAGCATGGGCTCGGCTCTACGCGGCAGATCGGCAGATTCAGGCCTCCTGCAGCCCCGGCCGGCCGTGCTCCACCGCATAGCGTTTCCAGCTCTGCAGCACGCCATTCGGCTGCATCACGGTATCCAGCGTCTTCATGTCGCCGATCCACGCATCGCGGGTGACATCACACAGCACGTAGCCACGCTTGTCGGTGGTCGCCCTCAGATAGGGGCTGTGCGCTAATTGGTTTCTGGCATACGCATCCACACCCTGACCATCGGCGCCAGAGGTGATCGACGTGGCGAGGAACTCGCTGGAGATCACGCCCGAGTCACGGTGGTCCTGCACCAGATCGCTGGCATAGTGGCGATGCGCGTCGCCGCAGGCGGTCACCACGTTGCCGAAGCCCACCTTCTGGATGTGCTCGAGCAGGCGCCGGCGGCTGTCCAGGTAGCCCGACCACTGGTCATCGGACGACTGCACTACCCCGTCCTTCTCGCGCATGTAGTTGCCCAGCGCCACTTGGTGGGCGATGGTATGCCAGCGCGGCGCGGCATCGGACAGGCCATCGAACAGCCAGCGCTCCTGCTTCGCCCCCACAATGCTGCGCTCCGGCGATTCCACCTCCTCGCGCAGCGTCATGTTCACCTGCTTGCTGCGGTACTGGCGGGTATCGAGCAGGTGCAGGTCCATCAGCGTGCCGTAGCGTGCGCGCCGGTACATCTGCATGTGGCCGTCGCGCGGGAACGCCGAACGGCGCAGCGGCATGTTCTCGTAGTAGGCCTGGAACGCCTGCGCGCGCCGCAGCAGGAACACTTCGCTGGGCGTATCGTCCTGGTCTTCGGCGCCGGCCCAGTTGTTGTCCACTTCGTGGTCATCGAAGGTGACGAACCAGGGAGCCGATGCATGAGCGGCCTGCAGGTCGGCATCGCTCTTGTACTGGGCGTAGCGGCGGCGGTAATCATCCAGCGTATAGATCTGCGGGCCGACGTGGTTGCGCAGGTTGGTGAACGGCTGGCCGTTCATCTTCCGCAGGCCCGGCTGGCTTTCGCCTTCGTAGATGTAATCGCCGTAGTGGAAGACGAAGTCGAGCGGTTCCTCGGCGATGCGCCGCCACGCGGTGTAGTGGCCTTCTTCGTAGTGCTGGCAACCTGCCACCGCAAAGCGCACGCGATCCACCGCCGCCGTGGCTGCCGGCAGCGTGCGCGTACAACCCACTGCGCTGGCGTGGCCGCCTACGGTGAAGCGATACCAGTACGGTCGGCCCGGTGCCAACCCTTCCAGCTCCACGTGGACGGCATGGCCCAGTTCGGGATGGGCCATTGCCGAGCCCTGGCGTACCACCCTGCGCATGCCTTCGTCTGCTGCCAGCTGCCACTCGACCACCATCGGCCGGGCCGGCATGCCACCACCGAACACCAGTGGCTCGGTCGCCAGCCGTGTCCACAGCACCATGCCATCGGCCGAGGGATCACCCGAGGCCACGCCCAGGGTGAAGGGCGTGCTGGCAAAGCGTGGCGACGCCAGCAGGTTGCGTGGGTTCAGTGCAGTGGCGTCGGTCTGCGCGGCCAGTGCGCGCGCCGTGCCCATCCAGGCCCCTGCGGCCGACAGGCCGGCCAAGGCCAGGAATCGCCTGCGATTGATCGTCTCCACGGATGACCCCTCAGTTGTAGATGATGTGGAAATAGAAGAAGCGGCCGTAGTCGTCGATCTCGGTTCGGAAACGCCCGTTCGGACCGGTGCTGTAGGTTGGCTGCGTGTTGAACAGGTTCTTGGCCTCGTACTTCAGCGTTACGTGCTTGCCGACCTTGTGGCTGAAAGCCATGTTGAACGTCATGTATGGGTCGTAGTACGAATCCAGCCATTCGGTGTCACCGAAGTCGACCAGCATCCGGCTGCGGTAGGTTCCGGACAGGCGCAGTTGCGAGCTCTTCCACGGCATGCGCCAGATCACCGACCCATTGAGCGACCAGTCCGGCTGGTACAGCAGGCGGTCCAGGCGCCGCTCGGTGCCATCGGTGATGCGGTAGTTGGTCTGGCCTTCCAGACGCGTCGCGTTGAAGTACATGTCGAAGCGCTGGCGGCCCCACTGCAGATTGCGATTGGCCACCGCGAACTCAACGCCACGCAGCTTCGACTCGTCGGTGTTCATCGGCTGGGTGACCCGGTAGCGGGTGTCCCCCACGTTCTCGAACGTGGTCAGGGTGTAGATATCGTCCTTGATCACCTTGTCGAACAGCGCCACCGAGACCAGGCCATTGTTGCCGTTGAAATACAGGTCCCACGCCAGGTCGACGTTGGTGGAACGGCGCGGCTGCAGGTTGGCATTGCCCTGCTTGATGGTGCAGAAGCCCCTGCCCTCCTCGTCATCGCCACAGCTGGTGCTGGTGGCCTGGGCGATGTTGCTCGGCGTCGGCCGGCCCAGCGTACGGCTGGCGGAGAAGCGCAGGCGCTGGTCCTCGCTCAGCTTGAACGTCGCATTCAACGAAGGCAGCAGGTTGTTGTAGCCACCGCTCGTGTTGCGGAAGGCGGAGGTATACGTACTGCCGCCATCATCGCTGAACGGGCTGTAGGCATCGAAGCGGGTGTGGTCGTAACGCAGGCCGCCGATCAGCAGCAGCCGGTCCCAGGCGTAGTGAGCGGACACATAGGCATTGGTGATGTCCTCCACGTACTTGTAGTCGCTGGTGAAGTTGGCATTCGGATACGCCGCATTGTTGTTGCCCAGCTTCGGCAGCAGTTCCTCGTTCCACTTGCGGTTGTCGATCAGCGGGAAGCCCGGCACGCTGCCCAGCAGCGTCGAACCCGGATACAGGTAATCGTTGAGCGTGGCACTGCTCCTGAAGTAGTCGAAGTCGATGTCCTGCCAGATCTTCAGGTGGCGGTACTCGGCACCGGTGGCCAGGCCGAAGCCACGCGCATCGGCGTCGATGTTGTAGCTGAAGTCCGCGCGCAGGTTGTCGATGCTCTCCTTGGCATCGCGCGGGGAGACATAGGCCTGCGCCGGATTGAGTTTGAACGCGGAGCTGGTCAACAGGCTGGAATCAGAAACCGCTACCGCGTTTGGGAACCCGTGACTGTCATTCTCGTAGTCGACGAACAGATTGCTTGGATAGGCGCGCACACCCCAGTAGACCTGGTTGTTGTGGAAGGTCTCTTCGGTGTGGCCACCACGCAGGGTCAGGCGCGAACGGTCGCCGACGTCCCAGTTGAAGCTGGCGATGGCGCCACGGTTGCTGCGGTCCCAGCGGTCGTGGCGGTTCTTGATGTAGATGCTGTTGATCTGCGTGGTGCCGCTGTCCTCGGTCTGGTTGCGGATCGGAAACTTGGCGTTGCCGTACAGATCCGTCTTGTTCATCGTTGAGTTCTCGTAGAACCGGTACGAGTACAGCAGCAGCGATGCGTAGAACGGATCATCCGAGGGCTTCCACTCAAGCTTGGCGGAGCCACCGAAGTTGGTGATGAAGTTGGTATAGGTGCCGGTGCTGAAGTTGCCAGGCGCACGCAGGCCGTTCCAGCCCTTGGCCTCGTCCGGCCCCGTGGTGCCGTCGGTGAGGTATTTTCCAGCGTCGTTGTAGTAGTAGTTCGACTCCACCCAGCGCTTGACGCTGTTGCGTGAACGCTGCTCATAGCGTGCCACCGCAACGATGCCGAACTCCTGGTCGGCGCCGAACTGGTTGGAGAACACCATCTTGGCGCTCTTGCCGAAATGGCCCAGGGTCTCGTGGTTGCCGCCAGCGCTGCGCTCGACGTTGGTCTCGGCTGTGGAATAGATGCCTGCCACGTCGGCAAACACGTACCTGCCCGACCGGTCGAAGGCACTGCGGCTGATGATGTCGATCACACCGCCGATCGCATCCGGTGCCTGCTCCGCGCTGAAGCTCTTGTAGATGTCGGTACGGGTGCCGATGTCGCTGGGAATCAGCTGCAGGTTGTTCATGCGCTCCCCGGAGCCACTGCCACCCACGCTGGCAATCGCGATGCCATCGATGGTGGTGTAGTTGAGGTTGGCCTGCACGCCGCGTACCGTCACGTAACGTGGCTCACCAGCATCCTCCACCGCACTCAGGCCTGGAGCGGCCATCAGGCTCTCGGCCAGGGTCTCGTCGCCGTAGCTGTCCATCTCGTCGTAGACCACCGAATCCTTGATCACCGGCGACGACTTCTTCTGGTCGATCACCTCGTGCGCGGCAATCACCTTCACCGTGTCCAGGGTCGGCGCCACCACCGCTCCGGCCTCGCGCGGCATCGGCGCGGCTGGCTTCGGCGCGTTGCGTGCGGGTGCCGGATCGATGGCGATGACATTGCCATCCACCACGGTGTAGCCCAGGCCGGTACCCGCCAGCAGTGCGTCCAACGCCTGCTTGACGGTGGCGCCACGTGGCACAGCCCCGGCCATGTGGGCTTCACCGCTACCCGAGTACAGGAACTGCACGCCGGAACTGCGCGACAACTGCTCAAGTGCACGGGCCAGCGGTTGCGCCGCGATCGGCGCCGACACGCGGGCTTCAAGGCCATCGGCAGCGGCCGCGGCCGCGGCC
>NZ_JBHHMJ010000794.1:0-6982 GCF_042136455.1 Stenotrophomonas sp. 3diitr2024 | reverse complement strand
GGCCGGCATGGCCATGAACGCACCGGACGACCCGAGGTTGCCGGCCAGCGGCCGGCACTACCGGTAGGGGCGCGAACAAAAAAGGCGGCCCTGCGGCCGCCTTTTTCGTGAATCACTTGCCCTTGACGTGCTTCATCAAGCGCCGCTTGGCCTTGACCTGCCGCTCGGTGAGGACGTTCTTCTTGCCCTCGTACGGGTTGGTACCCTCGCGGAAGATGAAGCTCACCGGCGTGCCGATCAGCTTGAAGCGCTTGCGGAAGAAGTTCTCCAGGTAGCGCTTGTACGACTCCTGCAGTTCCTTCAGGCGCGTACCGTGCACGATGAAGGTCGGCGGGTTGGAACCGGCCGGGTGCACGTAGCGCAGCTTGGAGACGTGGCCGCGAATGGTCGGCGGCGGGTTGGTCTCGTAGGCCACTTCCAGCGCCTTGTTCACTTCGCTGGTGGTGAAGGTCTTGTTCGCCGATTCGTGCGCACGATGCACCGCACGGAACAGCTCACGCAGGCCCGAGCCATGCTTGGCCGAGATGCGCACCGATTCGGCCCACGGCACGAAGCCCAGCTTCAGCGACAGCATGGTTTCCGCCTGCTCGCGCTGGTACTCGGTCAGGCCATCCCACTTGTTGATGGCGATCACCAGCGCGCGGCCGGCGTCGAGCACGGCACCGAGCACGGTGGCGTCCTGGTCGGTCACGCCTTCGGTGGCGTCGAGCATCAGCACGGCCACCTGGCACTGCTCGATCGACTGCATGGTCTTGACCACCGAGAACTTCTCGACGACCTCATCCACGCGCGAACGACGGCGCAGGCCGGCGGTGTCGATCAGGCGGTACTCACGGCCGTCGCGCTCCAGGTCCACCGCGATCGAGTCGCGGGTGGTACCCGGCACGTCGGAGGCGATCATGCGCTCCTCGCCGAGGATGCGATTGACCAGGGTCGACTTGCCCACGTTCGGGCGGCCGACAAAGGCGATGCGGATGCGGTTCGGGTCGTTGTCCAGCTCTTCGCCGCTGCCTTCTTCCGGCAGGCGCTGGATCACTTCGTCCAGCAGGTCGTCCAGACCCTGGCGATGCGCAGCCGAGACGGTCAGCATCTCGCCGAAGCCATAACGGGCGAACTCGGAACGCACGCTGTCCTCGTCGGTGCCGTCGATCTTGTTGATCAGCAGCAGCGTCGGGCGCGACAGCTTGCGCAGCCAGGCCAGGATCTCGTCGTCCAGCGCCGAGGTGCCCTCGCGGGCATCGACGACGAACAGGATCAGGTCGGCTTCGGCCGCGGCCGCACGGGCCTGGCGCGTGGTAGCGCCGGCCAGGCCTTCGTCTTCCCCGGCGATACCACCGGTATCCACGACGAGGAAATGGTTGTCCTCGTCGAGGCGGCAGACACCGTAGTTGCGGTCGCGGGTGACGCCGGGCTGGTCATGGACCAGCGCGTCACGGGTGCGCGTAAGCGCATTGAAAATAGTCGACTTGCCGACATTCGGCCGTCCAACCAGGGCGACCAGAGGCAGCATCGCGATTACTCCAATTTTTTAGTTTGCCAACCGGAAGGCGGTCAGCTTGCCATCCACGTTCTGCACCAGCAGCACCCCGTCGACGACGACCGGCTGGGCCAGCAGGGCGTCGCCGCCACTTTTTGCCCGTGCCGCCATCGCACCATCGGAGGCCTGCAACCAGTGCACGTATCCCTTGTAGTCACCGACCACGACGTAGTCGCCGTGCAGTGCCGGGCCGGTCAGGGAGCGACGGGCCAGTGCCGTCTGCGACCACATGGCTGCGCCGCTGGCCTTGTCCAGGCCGAACACGCCTCCCTTGTTGTCGGTCACGAACACATTGCCCGACGACACCGCCACGCCACCTGCGCCGCCATGGTCGCGCGCCCACAGCGGGCGACCGGTCGGGCCTTCGATGGCCATGGTCTGGTTCTTGAAGCTGCTCACGTACAGGGTGTTGCCATCGAGCACCGGTGCGCCGTCGACGTCCGCCATGCGCTCCAGCTCGGTGCGACCTTCGCCGTTGCCGAGGTTCTGTTCCCACAGCGTGCGGCCATCCTGCTGGGCCAGGGCCGCAACCGCGCCCTCGTCCTTGCCGATGAACAACACGCCCGGGCCGGTCACCACCGGCGCGTTGCCGCGCACGGTCAGCGCCGGCAGCTCGCTCGGGTTGAACCACTTCTGGGTGCCATTGCCGACATCGAAGGCGGTCACACGACCGTCGTTGCTGCGCACGTAGACCATGCCCTGGGCAACGGCCGGCGCGGCGATGACTTCACCCGGAACACGGGCGCGCCACTTCTCGCTGCCGTCGTTGATGTCCAGCGCGATGACCTGGCCATCCAGCGTGCCGATCACGACCAGGTTCTCACCGACACCCGGGCCGCCGGACAGGCGCAGCTTGGCCTTCTTCTTTTCCTTCTTCGGCTCCCAGGTCCAGACCTTCTTGCCGGTCTGCAGGTCGATGGCGTGCACGCCACCGGTGATCGCCGCAGCGAACACGTGGCCGTTGGCCACCGCCGGGCCCTGGCGCACACCGATGCGACGCTCGCCCTTGCCGAGGTTGACCGACCAGATCTTGCTGACCTTCACGGTCGGCTCGAACTTGACCAGCTCAGCCGGTTCCTGTGCCTTCTTCGCCGCCGCGTCCTTGCCAGCGAACCAGCCCTTCATGGTGCCGCAGCCGGTCAGGGCCATGCCCATCAGGAGCACGGTGGCGACGCGGGTGATCATGACCTTCTGACTCATCAAACCGACTCCGCAGGGGCGGCAACGGTGCCGCCGGCGTCCATAACCTTGGTTTCCAGCAGGCGCCGCTGCGGCGCTGCCACGTCCAGCGTCTTCAGCGCCTTCTCGTACTGTACGCGGGCGTCGTCACGCTTGCCCTGCGCCATCAGCGCATCGCCATGGATTTCCAGGCTGCTGCTGTCGGTGGCGCTGCCCAGCAGCTTGATGGCCTCGTCGCTCTTGCCGGTGGCCACCAGCAGGCGGGCCACACGCTGGTCGACCACGCGCTGCAGGTCGCCTTCGACCTTCACGTTGCGCAGGGTGGCCAGTGCCTCTTCGTTCTTGCCGGCGTCGACCTGGGCCTTGGCCAGCTGCAGCGCCGCGAGGTCGCCGTAGATGCTGGACGGACCGGCTTCGAGCGCCTTGACCGCCTTGGCGGCGTCGTCGAGCTTGTTCTGCTGCAGGCCCTGCAGGGCCTTCTGGTACTCGACATTGGCCGAGGCCAGCTTGCTGCCCTGCTCCTTCTGGTACCACTGCCAGCCGGCAATGGCACCGATGGCGATGACTACGCCACCGAGGATGCTGGCGCCATTCTTCCGCAGCCAGCTGCGGACGCGTTCACTTTGTTCGTGCTCGTCGAGCAGATCGTCGATCGCCATGCGTACTCTCGCCCCGCCCGTCGGGAGGGACCATTGGGTTTAATCGAAGGTGGTGAAACCGCGCCTCAGTGCGAAACCGGGACTACGGAGCCTTCAGAGGATACCTGAAAGCGTGCCACGTTGGCTCGCTGGTAGGGGGTCAGATCGACGATAGCGCCGTTCTGCTGAACCTGGACCGCCGAGGCGTTGCCCAGGGTCACCCGGGTCACCTGGCCCGGCGTGAAGCTGCGGGTCTCGCCGGACTTGATCAGTGCCTTCTCGACGGTGCTGCCGTCCGGGCCGCCGATGTCGACCCAGCTGTCGCCGCTGAACTGCATTTCCAGCGCATTGCCGGCAGCCGGGGCCGGCGCCGGGCGCGGCACCGGGGCCAGCGAGGCGACGTAAGGGGTGGCCGCCGGCTTGCTGGCCGGGGCCGTGGCCGCTTCGGCCGGGGCGGCCGTCTCGCTACCAGCTGCGGACGGCGTGACCGGCACGGCGGCCGGGATCACGTCCAGCGAGGCGGTGCTCGGCGACGGGGTCGCGCTACCGTCGAAGTGGCCACGGGTGGCGAACCACACCGGCACCGCCAGCACGGCGGTGATGCCCACATACAGCACGCGCCGGCCGAGGTTCTCGGCAATGCGGCGCGCACGCGGGGTATGGGTATGGCTGACCAGGGTGGGCGGAACCACCGGGCCGACCTGGGCCTGCTCCAGCAGCTCGCCCACGTCCACGTCGAGCAGGCGCGCATAGCTGCGCAGCTGGCCGCGCACGAACACCGGCGCCCCCAGCTTCTGCCATTGTTCCTCTTCCAGGGACTTGACCACCTGGACCGGCATGCGCAGGCGCGAGCCGACATCTTCGAGGGTCAGTCCGGCCGCTTCACGGGCCTGGCGCAGGCGGGTGCCGCAGCCGGCCGCAGTCTCGAGAGCGCTCACAGTCTGGTCATCAATCACAATGCATCAACCCTGGAGTTAGGAGCCCGCATCCTGCGGAAATTCCTGTCGAATCCGCTGCAGATAGCGATCAGATGCCGCCCGATCGCCCAGCTTCACTTCGATTTGAGACGCAAGTTGTAACACGGAACGCGTTGCGGGTGCAGCCGCAATCCTACGTTCGGCGAACGCCCGGGCCTCCATGTAGCGGCCCTGGTGGAAGCTCAGCTGGGCCATCGACTCCAGCGCAACCGGGTTGGCCGGCGCCGCGACGAGTGCCGCGCGCAGGTCGCGCTCGGCACGTTCGAGCTGCCCAGCGTCCAGTGCGCAGCTGCCGGCATTGGCCTGCGCTTCGCCCGGGGTGGCATAGCCCGGCGCCTGCAGCGCCCGGTCGAACCAGACCAGCGATTCGGCCGACTGGCCCTGCTGGCACAACCAGGCACCGTAGTTGTTGAGCACGTCCCCGCGCTGCGGCGCCAGCTCGGCGGCCTTGCGGAAATTCTCGCCCGCCTGGCGGGTGCGGCCACGACGGTCATCGATGCCGGCCTGCAGCACCAGCGCATCGGGCGCCTCGGGCGCCAGCTTCAGCGCTTCGCGCACCTTGCGCTCGGCGGCGTCGAGATTGCCGACCTGCATGTCACGGGTCGCCAGGGTCAACAGGTCGCGCCAGCGCACTTCGCGCCGCACGCTTTCCGGGTCAGCCACCGAATAGACCGGCGCCTGGCTCGGCCCGAGCTTGGCCTTGGGATGGGATTTGCAGCCGCCGACCGCAACGGCCAGCATGCCTGCGAACAGAACCAGCCAGAGGCGGTCAGGCCGCGGCATCACTCCCCTTCCCCGCCTGCAGCGTCTTGTTGAACTCCGCCTGGCGGCGGGTGCGGTCCATCACCTGGCCCTTGAGCTGGCCACAGGCGGCGTCGATGTCGTCGCCACGGGTGCGGCGGACCATGGTCAGCACGTTGCTGTCGAGCAGGATCTTCTGGAAGGCGCGGATGTGCGCTTCTTCCGAACGCTCGTAGCGGGTGCCCGGGAACGGGTTGAACGGGATCAGGTTGACCTTGCCCGAATCCTTGGCCTGCACCGCGTTGTCGAACTGGCGCATCAGGCGGGCCAGCTCGCGGGCATGCTCGGGCTTGTCGTTGATGCCCTTCATCAGGGTGTATTCAAAGGTGACCGACTCGCGGCGCTTGTTGGCGCGCAGGTAGCGTGCGCACGAGGCCATCAGCTCGGCGATCGGGTACTTCTTGTTGAGCGGCACCAGCGTCTCGCGCAGCGCGTCGTTCGGCGCATGCAGCGACACCGCCAGCGACACGTCGCTTTCGGCAGACAGGCGGTCGATCTGCGGCACCAGGCCAGAGGTCGACAGGGTCACGCGCTTGTTGGCCAGGCCGTAGCCCAGGTCGTCGCGCATCACGCTCATGGCGCGCACGACGTTGTCGAAGTTCATCAGCGGCTCGCCCATGCCCATCATCACCACGTTGGTGAGGCGGCGCATCTGGTGCGGCACGTTGCCCAGGTGGCGTGCGGCAACCCACACCTGGCCGATGATCTCGGCGGTGGTCAGGTTGCGGTTGAAGCCCTGGGTAGCGGTGGAGCAGAACGTGCAGTTCAGGCCGCAACCGACCTGCGAGGACACGCACAGCGTGCCGCGGGTCTTGTCCGGGATGTACACGGTCTCGATGGCGTTCTTGCCATCCACGCCCATTGCCAGCAGCCACTTGTGGGTACCGTCGGCGGAGGGCTTGTCGAACACGATGTTGGGAACCAGCACCTCGGCATGGGCCTGCAGCTTGGCGCGCAGGACCTTGCCGAGGTCGGTCATTTCATCGAAATCGGTGACGTAGCGATGGTGGATCCACTTCATCACCTGATGGGCACGGAACTTCTTTTCGCCGAGAACCTCGACGAAAAACTTCTCCAGGCCCGCGCGATCAAGGTCGAGCAGGTTCTGCTTGCCAGCCGTGGGCGCCGACTTCGGCAGCGGCTGGATGGCGGGGGACTGTACGACCTCGTTCACGGCATTACTCTCAGCGCGAGACGACTTCGGTGGCGGCGAAGAAGTAGGCGATCTCAATCGCGGCATTCTCGACCGAGTCCGAGCCGTGGGCGGCGTTGGCATCGATGGATTCGGCGAAGTCGGCGCGGATGGTGCCCGGCGAGGCTTCCTTCGGGTTGGTGGCGCCCAGCAGGTCGCGGTGGGCCAGGACGGCATTCTCGCCTTCCAGGGCCTGGATCATCACCGGGCCGGAGATCATGAACTCGACCAGCGCGTTGAAGAACGGACGCTCGCGGTGCACGGCGTAGAAGCCTTCGGCTTCACGACGGGACAGCTGCTTGTACTTGGCGGCCACGACCTTCAGGCCGGCCTTCTCGAAGCGGGCGTAGATTTCGCCGATGACGTTCTTGGCAACGGCGTCCGGCTTGATGATCGAAAGGGTGCGCTCCAGCGCCATGGGATGTCTCCAATGGAATCGGGCCGCTGATGGCCCGAAGGGTAACATGAAAAAAACCCGCGTCGGGACGCGGGCTTAGCCTGATAAACGTAGGCGAATTGTAAAAGATAAAGCCGCGGCATGGTAGTGCCGGTCGCCGGCCGGCAACCCCGTCGCGGCCAAGGGTCGGATTCCCGCAGGGGCTCTGACCCATTCCGGGGCCCACCGTTGGGGTCGGAGCCCCATTCGGGGATCCGACCC